>CAJXII010000056.1 GCA_913054415.1 uncultured Arcobacter sp. | reverse complement strand
TGATACTTTTTTAGAATTGGATGGTAGATTTTATATTATGGATTTATTTGGGTTTAATGTTTTTTGTGTAAATTCTTCCTTTTTATTCTTCGTTTCTATAAGAACTCCATCTTTAAATTTTAGCACTCTTATATCCATTATAACTCTTTCTCTGTTTGATAGGGTTGGTTCGATCTTTTTATTTAATAATAATTTTACATCTTTATTTTGCCACTTTGCAAATAATTTATTAGTTTGAAATATCTTTTGTATAATATTTGTATTGTCTATAAACTACCCCAATTTGTCAAGACAACTTTTTATAAAATCTAATCAAATTTACACTAAATTCTAATGATTCTGTAGAAAATCATTTTATAAACTAAACTCTTGCTCTACCTCTTTTGCTTTTTGGATACCTATTAAAGTTAAACTATCATCTATAATATAGTTTAACTCTTTTAGTCGTTTAAGATATTTTTTACCTGTTTTTAGGTTGAAAACCCTGCTATTTTCCATAGTTTTAATCACATCCAAAAAAGTATCATTTTCCTGTTTTTTATAAATTGCCAAAAGTAAAACTCTTAACTCTATATTTTCCTCTATATCCATATTTTTTGACTCCTATAATAAAATCCCACCAAAATAAATAAAACACCAAGTATTATCGTAATCCACATCAAATCTATAAATGATACCATAATACCAATAAATAGTGTAGTAAATACATTTGAAAGCATAAATATCATCTCATTATATGCTAAAACTCTTCCTAAATAATTATGCTCTACTCTTTCTTGAATCAAAGCATAAGTATATGACCAAAGTGTAGTGGTTAACAATCCTGTAAAAAATATCCCCACCAAACCACTATAAAAATTATTTTGAACAAATCCCCAAATAATAATAAATATACCTTGAAATACAAATATATAAAAAAGATTAGTTTTACTTACCCATCTTTGTATCACCAATGGTCCTATCATCAAAGCTAAAGCTCTTGTGGCATTGGATAACCCAATAGCAAGTGGCACAGCGATTATATATTTATAGTGGTAGTTTGCAAGTAGTGTTACTAAAGTATCAAAAGCAGTTAATCCTACAGATCCATGTAAAAATATAAGCTTTATAATCTCTTTATGTGCTATAATATAATCATATCCATCTTTTATCGAACTAAAAATAGTTTGTGTAACTTTTTTAATCTCTATATCAAAATCTATTTTAGATAATATCAATATCGATATGACAAACATACTACTATCTATAATAAATGCACTTTTTATCCCAAAACTATGCACCACAACTCCACCTAGTGCCATACCTGCTGTAAAAGTAAAAGACCAGATGATTGAGTGTAACTCATTTGCCTTAACAAGTGCTTCACCTTTGATAAGTTTTGGCATAAGTGTCATCTCTGATGTAAAAAACATAGAAGCACTACTTGTTCTTATAAACAAAAACAGCAACAACATAGGCACATCATCTATAGATTTTATAGTCAAAAAAGATATTGTCATTGCCAATTCACTAAATAACAATATCATCATAAGTTTTTTAGGATCAACTCTATCTACAAAAGTTCCACTAAAAGGGGATAATATAACCGCTGGTAAAAAATACATAGCAGTTACAAGTGATATAGTAAAAGCACTAGCATTAAAATCTACTAGCATACTATAGATTGCTACATTTGAAAACCAAGCTCCCATATATGCGATAAACTGCAATATTGAGATCTGTTTGATAATCGGATATTGTCCAAAAAGCTCTTGATATTTCAATATAAAAATACTACTTAAACTCTATTTTTACCAATTTTGAAAATTGTTTAGGGTGATCTATATCTATTTGACATCTATAAGATGAGATATGAACACTATCTGCTATTTTATAGATTTTATTGATATGATAATTTGTCAATTTCCCATCTAAATATATCTTTTTATCTTTGATAGTTGAAGCCTCATTGATTGGGATAAATACCTCAAGTTTACCTTTTGAAAAATCTGATGCAGTCAATAAAACAGTTCCAGGATTTACATAATCACCTTTTAATACTTTTATATCATTGATATATAGATTTTTGACTGTGATAGTTTTTTTTAGAATTGTATCTTTTAAAAGTGCTATTTTTGTCATCAGATCACTTTTGGTAGATTGAAGATTTAGCACTTTGATATGTTGTGCATCTTTTTCTATTTGTGATTTTGCTTTGATTTTGAGAAATTTTTGATATGTGTTTTGCTCTATTTTAATAATCTTATTTAAAATATCAAGTTTTAAAAGTGATTGTTTAAGATCTATTTCGTTGTATTTTTTATCTAATTTTATTATTACACTATCTTTTATATATTTACCTTTTAAGTTATCATTTGAGAAAACAACTTGCCCACTTGTAGCTGCTTTGATACTATATGTATCTATAGGCTCTAGCTTTGCATAATAAGGTGATGCAAACAAAAAAGTTGCTATTGTTAGTATTGGTATAAGTATTTTCATAATTTTATCCTAATAATTTATTTGCAAAATCTATCGCTTCTTGGGTGATATTTTCACCACTTATCATCCTTGATATCTCATCAACTCTGGATTTTTTATCTAGTAGTTTTACAGATGATATTGTATCATTTTTTTGCACTAAAAAATGTTGATTTGCCATAGCACTTAATTGTGGTTGATGAGATATAGAAAATATCTGATAGTATTGTGCCAACTCTTGTAACACTTTAGCTATACTAGCACTCTCTTTCCCACTTAGATTTGCATCTATCTCATCTAAAAACAATACACCACCATCTTTACACTCAACTTGACTTCGTGCTGTAAGAAGTGCCAATCTTAGTCGATTAAACTCCCCACTACTTATTTTGTCTAATTCTACACCATTTAATACAAAACTTACCTCATCTACACCTAAAATATCCATATTTTTAGTAGATATTTTTATAATCAGATTTGATAGATATAGATCTTCTAAATATTCGTTGATAATATCTTGTAAAGCAGGAATATACTCTTTTCTTTTGTTGCTTATTTGTTTTAAAAGTTCATCTATACTATTAGATAATTTTTTGATATTTTTTTCAACTATCGCTTTTGTAAATGATATATCCTCATACTCTTGTAGCTCTTTAGTTTTTTGCTCTTTGTATTTTATAGCATCCTCAATAGATCCATATTTTTTTTGTAAAGCACTTAGATTTTCTATCCTATCTAGTATAGACTCTATCTCATGATCATCTACACCATTGATAGAATCTTCAAATCTCTCTACTAGATTGTTTACCTCATTGATAGCATCATCAAAAAATCCACTATCTACATCTAGTAAATTAAGCAGATGAGTAATATGGTGAGTGTTGTTTAAAACAACTGCACATTTTTCGTGTGCCTCTTGAATTTTTTGTTTTTTAGATAGATTATCTTTGATATGTTTTAGATCATCATATTCATCAGGCTTAGGGTCAATAGATTCTATTTTTTGTATCTCAAATTTTATGAACTCTTTTAGATTTTCTATATCTTGTTCATCTTGTTCTATCTTTTGTAGTTGTGTTTTTAAAGAAAGTAGCTCTTTATAAGTTGCTCGATATTGTTCTAATACCTTTTGAAACTCTGGCTGATTTTGGACAATCATCATATCTAAAAACTCTATAATCTTATCATTTTGAAAATCACTATTATCTTTGAGATGTAGATATTTTGAGAACTGTTTAGTGAACTGTTTTAGATTTTTTTTAGATATGGTTTGATTGTTTAGAAGAAATCTTAGTTTTACAGTATTGGTTTGTTTAATAACAAACTCATCTCTTTTGGCTATATCATACTGCACATACTCTATATCCAAATCATCACATACAATCTCTGATATTTTGGCTTGGGTATTGTCGCTATTTCCAAACAATGCCAACATAGCATTTAAAAGTATAGACTTACCTGCTCCACTTGGACCTGTAAAAACAATAAGCCCTTTATCAAACTCTATATCTACCTCATCAAATGAAAGATAATCTTTAAGATAAAATCTACTTATCAACTGTGTCCCCAATTTAGTTTATCATTTAAAACATCAAAATAGTTTCTTGTTTTACTTCTGATAAGTTTAGCTTTTTTTGAGGCAATTTTGATTTTAATCACCTCATCTTGTGCGATATTGTGTATATCTTGCCCATCTATAATCACAACAGCACCCTCTTTATCTGGACAACTAAACTCTATCTCAAAATCTACAGGTAAAACAAGTGGTCGTTGTGTCAAAGAGTGTGGGCATATAGGAGTTACGATAAATGCATCAGTAAATGGATAAACCATAGGACCACCACAAGATAGATTGTAAGCAGTAGATCCTGTTGGTGTAGATACAATCAAACCATCACCATAATAACTATTAAAAAGTTTACCATCTATTTTGGCATCTATATTTATCATATTTGATATTGAATTTCTAGTGATCACTATATCATTAAATGCTACTGAATCACTGTTGCTAAGTGATGTTTCAATCATCATACGAGTATCTATAACATAATCATCATTTTTAAAATCATTAAGAAAAGTTTTTAGCTCAGATGGTAAAATATCGGTTAAAAATCCCAATCTTCCT
Source organism: uncultured Arcobacter sp. (assembly GCA_913054415.1). Classification (GTDB taxonomy): domain Bacteria; phylum Campylobacterota; class Campylobacteria; order Campylobacterales; family Arcobacteraceae; genus CAJXII01. The sequence continues at coordinate 4,872 of CAJXII010000056.1, read as the reverse complement.
AGATGTATCCCCATCACTGCTTTATCATGAACAAAACCTCTTCTAGTAGCAGAGATCAAAGTTCCATCACCGCCTACAGTTACTAAAAAATCTACTTTTTTACAAAGATCGTTGAAGCTATATAGTTCATCTTCACCTATCATAACTCCACTATACTCTTCGATATATACATCTATACCTATAGAGTTAAACTCTTTTTTTATATCGTGATATATCCCTTTTAGCTCTGGTGCTTTTGGTTTTAGGATCACCCCTACTGTTTGTTTTTGTGATAATAATTTTGTATTATTTTGTATTTTCATATAAGGATTATAGCACATTAAAATAAAAACTTATATTTATTCTATTCTTAAATCATAGTATAATTATGATATAATCCAAAAAAATTTAGGAGTAATGTTATGAATTGGGGTAAAGTTACATATATATTTTTCTCACTTATGAGTCTAACTACAACCGCTGGATTTTTATATGAAGATACAGCTACTGCACTTTTTTTAGCAGGTAGTGTTAATATAATATCTACAATATTGAAAATTGGTGTTAGAAATCTACTATCTGCTGAACTACTAGCTAGTTCTTTAGTGGCGGATCTTCATCTTGTCCCAGCTTTTATAGCTTATACTTTTTATAACAATGTAGAGTTATCAATAGGTTTAGCTATCGGTGCTGTTGTAGCAAATATATACTCTTTGGCATTATCGTTAATAGAGAGTGCAAAAAGTAATGATGAGGAAGATTATTAATGGAATACAATTTTAAAAAGATAGAATCAAAATGGCAAAAGTATTGGGATCAAAACGATACCAATGAACCACTAGATGAATCTTGTGGCAAAGAGAAAAAATATATTTTAAGTATGTTTCCATATCCAAGTGGAAGGATACATATGGGGCATGTAAGAAACTACTGTCTAGGGGATGCTTTTGCTAGACATTTTAGAAAAAATGGTTTTAATGTTTTGCACCCTATTGGTTGGGATAGTTTTGGTATGCCTGCTGAAAATGCTGCAATAAAAAATAAACTACATCCAAAAAAATGGACTTATGAAAATATAGATTATATGAGAAAAGAGCTTGAAGGTTTAGGTCTTAGTTTTAGTAAAACTAGAGAGTTTGCCACAAGTGATGAGTTATATACTAAATGGGAACAAGAGTTTATTATCAAAATGTTCCAAGAGAAACTTTTATATCAAAAATCAACTACTGTAAATTGGTGTGAATCTTGTCATACAGTTTTAGCAAATGAGCAAGTTGAAGAGGGTTGTTGTTGGAGATGTGATAATGAAGTGATCCAAAAAGAGATGCCAGGGTATTATATAGCTATTACAAAATATGCTCAAGAGTTACTTGATGATCTCAAAACTTTAGAGGGTAAATGGCCATCTCAAGTTCTTACTATGCAAGAGAATTGGATAGGAAGAAGTGAAGGGTTGGAGTTTGATTTTCACCTAAGCGATGAGAGTAAAACTAAACTAAATAATCAATTTGAAAAATATAGTGTTTTTACAACTAGACCTGATACTATTTTTGGAGTAACATATACCGCTTTAGCTCCTGAACATCCTATAGTAAATTATATGATAGAGAATGATCTTTTAACACCTGTAAAAAAAGAGCTTATCAAAAATATGCAAAAAGCAACAGATAAAGATCGAGCTACCAATGAAAAAGAGGGAGTTTCAATAGATATTGATGTGATCCATCCAATCACAGGTAAAAAAATACCTGTATGGGTAGCAAATTTTGTGCTTGTAAGTTATGGTGGTGGTGCAGTTATGGCAGTTCCTGCTCATGACCAAAGAGATTTTGAATTTGCTAGTAAATATAAACTTGATATAAAAATAGTGATCGATACAAACGATGGTATTATTGATCTCAAAGAAGCATATACATCTGAAGGTGTGCTAGTAGATAGCGACCAATGGACAGATATGAAAAATACAGATGCAAAAAGTGAGATTATTAGATATTTTGAACAAAATAATCTAGGAAGAAAAACTATCAACTATAAACTAAGAGATTGGGGAGTTTCACGACAACGATATTGGGGTGCACCTATTCCATTTATCCATTGTCCAAAATGTGGAATAGTGCCTGAAAAATTAGAAAATCTACCTATTACACTACCTGAAGATATAACTATCACAGGGGAAGGTAATCCACTAGATAATCACCCTACTTGGAAATACTGCACTTGTCCAAATTGTAAAGCAGATGCTATAAGAGAAACAGATACACTTGATACTTTTGTTCAGTCAAGTTGGTATTTTTTAAGATATGCTACAAATCCAAAAAAATGGAATGAATGCGGTATAGATAAAGAAAATAGCGATTATTGGATGGATGTAGATCAATATGTAGGTGGGATTGAACATGCGATTTTACATCTACTTTATGCTAGATTTTGGACAAAAGCACTAAATCAACTTGGATTTACTAATTCAAAAGAACCGTTTAAAAGACTTCTTACTCAAGGTATGGTTTTAAAAGATGGTGCGAAGATGAGTAAATCAAAAGGAAATGTAGTAGATCCAGATGCAATCGTATCAAAATATGGAGCAGATACTGCAAGACTTTTTATGATGTTTGCAGCACCACCTACTAAAGAGTTAGAATGGAACGATAGTGCAGTTGAAGGTGCCTATAGATTTATACGAAAATTTTATGAAAATAGCTCTAAATGTAAAGTAGAAGATAAAAATTTTATACAAAATATAGATCACAATACCCTAACAAAAGATCAACAAGAAGCAAGAAAAAAAGTTTATGAAGCACTAAAAAAAGCTAATGATGTGATGGAGAAAACTTATGCTTTCAATACACTTATTGCTGCTTCTATGGAAGCATTAAATGCTTTAAATAAACAAGATGATCCTATTATATTTGCTGAGGGGTATTATATCCTTACAAATATCTTAGAGCCTATTATCCCTCATACTTGTTGGGAACTTAGTTCATCTTTATTTGATCTATCAAATTTCGATACCGTTTTAGAGATAAAAGAGGAAGTTTTTATTCAAGATAGTATCACTATTGTTATAAATATCAATGGTAAAAAAAGAGGCGATATAGAAGTATCTGCCAATAGTTCAAAAGATGAAATTTTACAACTTGTAAAAGAAACAGATATCGCTAAAAAATGGTGCGATGGCAAAGAGATTATAAAAGAGATAGTTGTGCCAAACAAATTGGTAAATCTTGTAGTAAAAGGCTAAATGCTAGATGTTAAAAAATATATTTTTTACTTTTTTAGTGTTGTTTATTGTAGGGTGTGGTTATAAACCATCATCTTACTATACCAAACAAGAGATTTATGGTAAAGTATATGTTCAAACAAAAATTGATGTTAAAAATACCACCAACTCTGTTTTGATAAAAGATGCTATAAATAGTATGATTGTCAATCAATTTAATGCAAAGATTGTCAATAATATAAAAGATGCCAATACTCTTGTAGATGCTTCTTTAACATCTGTTAAAACTACAACACTTCAAACACAAGATGGTTATGGTAAATTATATAAAACTACTGTAACTATCAAAGTAAATTATAAAGATCTTAAAACATCTAAATCTAAATCTATAACTGTAACAGGAACTTACAACTACTCAATAGATGAAGATTCTGTAATCACTCAAGCTAAAAGAGATGAATCTATTAAAATTGCATCTCAAAAAGCTCTAAGCAACATAATATCAAAGATCGCTATAAACTCTATTGATACTCAATAAAATGGATAATCTTCAAAAATTTTTAAATACCAAAACACTTTTTTATGATAAAATAGATTATGATACTATTTCTAAATCTTACGATATACTTAAACACCATATAAACTTACCATTTGTAATCCATATAGTTGGAACAAATGGCAAAGGCTCTACAGGAAGATATATCGCTGATTTTTTGTATCAGTTAAATTTTAGTGTATTGCATTATAGTTCACCACATATTTTAAAATTCAACGAACGAATATGGATAGATGGTCAAGACTCAACCAACGCTCAACTTGAATATGCACATCAACAACTACAAACTATACTTACTGCTGAACTTTTATCTCATCTTACATATTTTGAATATACTACACTTTTGGCTTTAATTCTTAGCAATAAAAAAGATTATTTAATTCTTGAAGCTGGTTTAGGTGGTGAATTTGATGCTACAAATGTAGTGACAAATAATATATCAGTATTCACCCCTATTGGTATAGATCATACTGAATTTTTAGGAAATAGCTTAGAGCAAATAGCAACTACTAAATTTAAAAGTTGCGATAATTGTTATATTATAGCCAATCAAGATGAGGAAGTAACCAAAGTTGAAAAACAAATATTAAGTTCAAAATCAAAAATTATAAACCAAAAACTAAATCTATTAGATTATATAAAAGATGTGCAAACTTTGCCAAAATATCTACAAGATAATCTAAACTTAGCTATCAATCTTCTAAAACATCTAAATCTATCTACTAATAATCTAGTTTTATGTAGATTAAAAGGTCGTTGCCAACATATCACACCATATATCACTATTGATGTGGGGCATAATCCTTTAGCAGCAAAAGTTTTACTTCAAGAGTTTTCTAACCAAAAGATCAATCTTATATATAATAGTTTTAAAAATAAAGATTATAAATCTGTTTTAACTATACTTAAACCAATCATTTACAAACTACATATTATAGATATAGATGATCAACAAATAGCTTCTAAAGATGATATTATCAAAGTATCTAAAGAGTTAGATATAGAGTATGAGGATTTTACTTCTATCAAAAACAATACAAAATATCTAGTATTTGGTTCATTTAAAGTAGTAGAAAAATTTTTAAATCTTTCTAAGGACTCTTTAGATTATGAATAATAT
>CAJXII010000055.1 GCA_913054415.1 uncultured Arcobacter sp. | reverse complement strand
CCTTGTGAAAAAAAATGATACTTTTTTAGAATTGGATGGTAGATTTTATATTATGAATTTATTTGGGTTATAAGTTATTTTTCTATATATGATATATATTTGGATACTATAAAAAGTAAAATACCTATCTTTACAATAGCAACAGATGAGCAAAAAGCTATTGCACTTGAAATAAAGAAGCTAAATTTTATCTAGCTTCTTTTAGAGCATCTGCTATCATAAATGCTAACTCTAAAGATTGGTCTGTATTTGCCTATCTTAGTTTATTGTTTTTTTTAAATTGCAGTATGCGTCCCCATCGAGGATGATGGGGGACGAGAGAAAAAATTATCAAAAAAAGATAGTTTTTTTAAGAAATTTGTTATTTATTTATATGCATTTTGTCTATGAGATATAGCAGTAACTATTACAATAATCTTATTATTATCTACAACATAAAATAATCTATAATTTCCAAGTCTATATCTATAAACACCTTCATATTCACCTTTTAATTTTTTTATATTTGTTCCATAAAAAGGATTTTTTTTAAGTTGTGGATAAACTATATTTTTAATTTTTGTATAGATCTTAGTATCTAATTTTTTGATATTTTTTTCAAACTCTTTGGTCTGGGCTATTAGAAAATCATACAATTGTATAATCTCCACTTTTAGCTTCTTTTAGTCCACGATTGAGACTTTTTATAAATTCTTTATCTTCTAATATCTCATTCATTTCACTATTATCAACATATTGCGAAGATGTAAGATATTGCAGTGTTGCATATTCTATAAAATTTGATATATTCCTTTTTGCACCATCTGAGGCTAATTTAATTATATTATAAATATCATCATCAACTCTTAATGTTAAAGTTTTCATGTAGCAACCTTTTTAAATATTTTATAGAGCTATTATATTCAATTTTATTCAGAATGTCAATAGATGAAAATAGATAATGACTAAAAGAATATATCTTGGTGTTTGGGCTTTATATGGTCTATTTTCACAGTTTTAGTGATTTGTTATAGGCAATTAACTCACATCTTCAAATCTTAGACAAAGTATATCTACTATTCTTTTTTGAGTAATATAATTATCAATAGAAGTTAGTTTTGTAATCAATCTATTTTTTGAAATAGTTCTAATTTGCTGACAAAGTAGAATTGATGGCTTTTCAAGTTCATCCTGCAATAATAATTCATTTGGATATATTCTTCTTCCATCTTTGAGTGAAGTAATTGGAATAATCGTAACTATATCAAGTAAGTTTTCATAATTATTTGAAATAATTAAAACTGGTCTTTTCCCAAATTGTTCCCTACCAATAGTTGGATTTAAGTCTGCTAAATATACATCATATTGATTCATTATTTAATCTGCTCATCTGAATATTTAAACTCATTTTCAATACTTTTCATATCTTGAATATATAATTCATCTTTTGAAGCTTCTATCATCGCTAATTTATATTGTTCTTTTTTTTGTTTTTCTATCAAAAGCTGTAAGGCATTTGATACTAACTCTGAAAACGATTGATACTGATTTATAATATGATTTAGTTCTAAATTATGAAATAAATCATCTCTTATTGCTACTGTTTTTCTTACCATAATTAAACTCCTTAACATTAGTAATATTTAATTCATACTTTTATCATACCATAATACTTTAAGAATTTGTTTAAATTTAAGTTTTAAAAATATTGACTCCATACAGGAAGTGCTAAGAAATGAAGTGGTTTCACATCTCTAAATTTTTGATTATTATTATCCAATAATTGCACCATTTAAGTTGGAAAATTAATATTTAGATTGTTGTATGCATCCCCATTGAGGGATGATGGGAATTAGGAAAAATAAAGAAGCTAAATTTTATCTAGCTTCTTTTAGAGCATCTGCTATCATAAATGCTAACTCTAAAGATTGGTCTGCATTTAGCCGTGGATCACATTGTGTATGGTATCTACTTGTTAGATCATCGGTAGAGATATTGCAAGATTGGCTTCCTGTGCATTCTGTTACATCCAATCCTGTCATCTCAAGATGGATACCACCTGCGATACTACCTTGAGTTTTATGTATTTGGAAAAATTGTTTTACTTCACTTAATATATTTGCAAAATCTCTTGTTTTGTATCCGTTGTCAGTTTTTTCCACATTCCCATGCATAGGATCACAACTCCATACAACTTTTTTACCTTCAGATTCAACTTTTGCTAAAAGTTTTGGATATATATCAGCTATTTTTGAAGCACCCATTCTTACTATTAGATTTAATCTTCCTGCTTCATTGTCAGGGTTTAGTTTATCTATTAGTTCAATAAGCTCATCCTCTTTCATCGTTGGACCAACTTTACAACCTATTGGATTTTTGATCCCTCTGAAATATTCTATATGTGCTTCATTTAAATCTCTAGTTCTATCACCAATCCATAACATATGAGCAGAACAATCATACCAATCACCTGTAAGACTATCTTTTCTAGTTAATGCTTCTTCATAATTTAAAAGTAGTGCTTCATGTGATGTAAAAAGTGTAGTTTGACTTAATACTGGTGTATTTGAAGAGTTGATACCACAAGCTTCCATAAATTTTAGACTTTCACTTATTTTTGTAGCAAGTTCATTGTATTTTTCACCTAAAGTGTGATTTTTCATATAGTCTAAATTCCATTGATGCACTTTATTTAGATCAGCCATACCACCTCTAGCAAATGCTCTAAGAAGATTAAGAGTTGCAGCACTTTGGTTATACGCTTTTAAAAGTTTTTTAGGATTTGGTAATCTTTTTTGAAGATTAGCTTCTATATTATTTACAATATCTCCTCTATAGCTTGGATATTTTACTCCATCTATCTCTTCAAAATCACTACTTCTTGGTTTTGCAAATTGACCTGCAATACGACCAACTTTGACTATAGGTTTTCCACTACTAAAAGTCATCACAACTGCCATTTGCATCATCACTTGAAATAGTGATTTAATATTGTTTGCATTAAAAGCATTGAAACTTTCAGCACAATCTCCACCTTGAAGTAAAAATGCTTGACCATTAGCAACATTGGCTAATGCTGATTTTAATCTTCTAGCCTCTTCAGCAAATATAAGAGGTGGATATGTCGCTAACTCATCTTCAACTTTTTTTAACTCTGTAAGATTTTCATAAGTTGGTTGTTGTTTGATTGGAAAATCTCTCCAACTACTTGGTGTCCAAATATTGCTCATAGCTATTCCCCTTTTTTTAATGTATCTAGTAGTTCTTGAAATGATACTTTAAAACTTTCAAGACCATTATTTAGTAATGTTTTTGATACTAAATCTATATCTATGTTGTGTTGTTTTAGTGTATCAAAATATTGGTCACACTGCTCTTCACTTATAATATTGGAAGCTAAATGGTTACCATTTTCTTCCCATGCTTTTATAGTATTTAATGGAGCCGTATTTACACTATTTGGAAGTATTAAATTATCTATATAATAACTAGGGTCTAACTCATCCCCTTTTACTCCAGTGCTAGCAAAAAGAGTTCTTATATTGTTATTACCTAATTTTTGAATATTGTGGTAACATTTTGTAGCATTGATAATACCTGTTTTAGATGTAGGAAGAGCCAAAGCTTGAAGCTCAGTATCTAGTAGTCTATCAAATCTACTTACAAAAACAGATATAACAGCTTGTGATTCTTGTGAGCTTTTTGCCATACCTCGTTCAATAGCTTCTGCTGATTTGATAGCTTGAGTGCTTGAGAAAACTAAAGTTGCATTAACACTAATACCCAATTCGCTTAAATGCTCCATAGCTTTGTATCCTGCATTTGTAGCTGGAACTTTTATCATCACATTATCTAAACCTATTTGATTATATAGTCGTGATCCCTCTTCAAAAGTAGCAAAAGAATCATCACAAAGTGCAGGATCAACCTCTAAAGATATAAATCCATCTCTATCATCTTGCGAATACAAAGGTTTTAAAATAGTTGCTGCTCTTTTTATATCTGTAATAGCTAACTCTTCATATATTTTTTTTGTATCATTTGCTTGTAGCATCGCTATTTGTTGTTGATAAGCATCTGATGTTGCTATTGAGTTTTGAAAAATTGCTGGATTACTTGTAGCTCCATTGATTCTATATTGCTCCACCATTGTTTGAAATTCATTTTCTAAAAAATCTCTCTCTATAAAATCACACCATATCGAATAATTGATCGATTGTTTTAACTCTTTCATATCTATTTACACTCCACATCTTGATATATATTGTTTTTGTAATCTCTCGCTATAAAACCTCTACATTGTTTATTCTGATCTAAATCTTTAAATTTTAAAGCGTATTTTAACCCTTTTACATTAGTATCTTCATTTAGTATCTCAACTTTTGAAAATACTTTTACATCAGTAACATTTTTATAACCTAGTTGATATAATATTTTTGTAGCTTTTGCAGCTTTACCTTGCTCCATAAGGAAGAAAAAAATAATACCAAGCATTACCAATATTATCATATATATTTTTGTTTTTTTAGGTAATTCTCTTTGTTGCATTGCTATCATCCTTTTTAAAAAATTGCATTTTAACATATTTTAGCTATAATATTACAATGAAGAATATATTATTGATATTAGATGGTTTAGTTGCCAAGAATTTTTTAAGTAGATTAATAGAAGTAAATCCAGCAAATAATAGTTATGATGTAGTTTATATGAATGACTATATTGTCCCAGATATTCAACCATCAAATTTTATTTTTTATAAATTTGATCCTACAAGTGCTTCAAAACTTAGAATAGTTTTAGATAAAGAGTTACACTATAATGGTATGGTAATTTTAGATAATAAAGCTGATACTGTAAGTGTAATCAATAATATAATGTCTTATAAACATAATTTTTCTTTAACAGTATATAGCAATTGGAATATCGATATTCAAGATGATAAGATACAATATTACAAAGGCAATGAGATTTTAGCAAATGGATTGCTAGAAAAATTACCAGATGTTCCTGTCTTAGCTCAAAATGTTGGATTAAAGCAGGGTGAGATTATGGAGATCCAAATCCCTTTTGGTAGCTCTTATGCTTACAGATATATAGGGGCTATTGCACAAAAAGATTGGAAAATTTTTGCACTTTATAGAAATAATAGTTTGGTAAATATAAGACCATCTCTTATTTTAAAACCAAATGATATTATTCTAATAATCGGTAAGCCAAAAGTTTTATTACAAGTTTATGGTGCTATTACTAGAACTTTGGGGCATTTTCCTATGCCATTTGGAAACAATATCTATATCTATCTCAACCTAGCACTACAAAGTGAATCTGATATTTTAAATATTGTTAATAAAGGGTTGTTTTTATATAAAAAATTAAAAAATAAAAAATTAATTATTAAAATAACACAACCATCAACTATATATATGATAGATCAGATAAAACAGATTGTATCTAATTTTGAAAATATAATAATAGAGATAGATTATTATTTTAAAGATATGCAAGATATAGTCAAATCTGATAAAAAAAGATTTGATGTAGGGATAGTTGTAACATCTGCTAAATTTTTGCAAATATCTAAAGTTGCCAAAAATATATTTGATATGGAGTTGCCAATTTTTAAATGTGGATATGAAGCAATAGAAACTATTAAGTATAGTTTAGAGTTGCTTTATGATATATCTGATTATACACAAATATCTCCTATGTTGTTTGATATATCTATACAATGGAATTTAAAAGTAAAAATTATCAACAGTAATCCACTAGAAGATGAAAATAGAGATCAACTTGTAGATAATTTGGAAAATCTAGCTAAAATATTTGGTGTAGATTTTATAATCAATACAAATACTCATAATCCAATTAAAGAGCTACAAAAAGAGAAAAATATTTTACAGATATTACCACTAAAACATAATTTTATTCAAAAACGATGGTCTAGTTTTTTAAATACAAATAGTGATCTTTTATCTTATGACTTAGAGCAATATAACCAAATTTTAATCCCTATAGTTGAATAGTTTTAAACAAATCATTATAAATATTTAGATATAATCACCAAATATTAGATATGTAAAGGATGATCACAATGAGTAGTTATAAACTTGTATCAGGAACAGCAAATCCTGAATTTGCACAAAAAATTGCTTCAAATTTGGGAGTAGAATTAGCTTCTGTAGATGTAAAAAGATTTAGCGATGGAGAGATCAATGTAAATATAACAGAATCTGTAAGAGGGCAGGATTTGTTTATTATTCAACCAACTTGTGCTCCTGCAAATGATAATCTTATGGAACTTTTGATTATTGTTGATGCATTAAAAAGAAGTAGTGCAGGAACAATCAATGCAGTAATTCCGTATTTTGGATATGCAAGACAAGATAGAAAAGCAGCTCCTAGAGTTCCTATAAGTGCAAAACTTGTAGCGGATATGTTAGAAACTGCTGGAGTTCAAAGGGTAATAACTATAGATTTACATGCTGCTCAAATTCAAGGATTTTTCAATATCCCAGTAGATCATTTAGTTGGTGCTACACTATTTGTAAAATATATTCAAGACAAAAATCTTAAAAACCCAATCATAGCATCACCAGATGTGGGTGGAGTAGCAAGAGCAAGAAGTTATGCTGAGAAATTAGGGTATGATCTTGTTATTGTAGATAAAAAAAGAGAAAAAGCAAATGTTGCAGAAGTGATGAATATCATAGGTGATGTAGCTGGTAAAGATGTGATTATATTGGATGATATGGTAGATACAGCAGGAACTTTAACAAAAGCTGCAAATGCTTTAAAAGCAAAAGGAGCTACAAGTGTTATGGCATGTTGTACACATGGAGTATTAAGTGGTCCAGCTTATGATAGATTAACCAATAGTAGCCTTGATGAATTGGTAATAACCGATACTATTCCTCAAAAATCATCACATGAAAAAGTGACCGTTTTAACTGCATCAGAGATTACAGCAAAAGCTATAAATAGAATCTATACAAATGAATCTATACAGTCAATTTTTATATAAAATAAGGATAAATTAGTTGCAAAAAAATATAAGAAATTTTAGTATTATAGCCCATATAGATCATGGTAAAAGCACATTAGCAGATAGAATTATTCAAGAGTGTGGAGCTGTAGCAGATAGAGAATTATCTGCACAGATGATGGATACTATGGATATCGAGCAAGAAAGGGGTATTACTATAAAAGCTCAGTCTGTTAGACTTGATTATGTCAAAGATGAGCAACATTATATTTTAAATCTTATAGATACTCCAGGGCATGTTGATTTTTCTTATGAGGTAAGTCGTTCATTAGCATCATCAGAGGGGGCTTTGCTTATTATTGATTCTACTCAAGGGGTTGAAGCTCAAACTATTGCAAATGTTTATATTGCTATGGAAAATGATCTAACACTTTTGCCTGTTGTAAATAAAATCGATCTACCATCAGCAGATCCTGATCGTGTTTTAGAAGAGGTTGAAGATGCTATTGGTATAGATTGCACAGAGCATAATTTAATAAGTGCAAAAACAGGAGTAGGGGTCAAAGAGTTAATCGATGCTATTGTAGATAGAGTTCCAGCTCCAAATGGAGATCAAAATGCGCCAACTAAAGCACTTGTTTATGATAGTTGGTTTGATAATTATCTAGGGGCTTTAGCACTTGTAAGAGTTTATGATGGTAGTATCAAAAAAGGGCAGATATTAAAGATGATGAATACAAAAGTTGAGCAAAAAGTGCTTGATCTAATGTATCCACACCCTATAAAAAGAACCAAAACAAATGAGATCAAAACAGGTGAAATTGGTATAGTAGTTCTTGGTTTAAAAACTACAGAAGGGATTGAAGTTGGAGATACAATCACAGATGCAAAAGAGCCAACTGCTCAAGCTATAGATGGTTTTGAACCAGCAAAGCCTTTTGTATTTGCAGGGCTTTATCCCATCGAAACAGATAAATTTGAAGATCTAAGAGAGGCTTTGGAAAAATTAAAGCTAAATGATAGTTCAATCTCTTATGAGCCAGAAAGTTCAGCAGCACTTGGAAGTGGTTTTAGAACAGGTTTTTTAGGTATGCTTCATATGGAAGTTATCAAAGAGAGATTAGAAAGAGAGTTTAATCTTGATCTAATAGCAACAGCACCAACAGTAGTATATAAAGTTTTAAAAACAGATGGTGAAGAGTTGATGATACAAAATCCTTATGAGTTACCACCTGTTAATCATATAGAAACTATTTTTGAACCTTATGTAAGAGCTACTATTTTAACTCCTGATGAATATTTGGGTAATGTGATAAAGTTACTTAATGATAAAAGAGGTATCCAGCTTAAAATGGATTATATTAATCCAACTAGAGTTTTATTAGAGTATGATATACCTATGAATGAGATCGTTATGGATTTTTATGATAAATTAAAATCTACAACTAAAGGGTATGCATCATTTGATTATGATATTGTTGGGTTTAGACCTGGAGATCTTGTAAAACTTGATATATTAGTAGCTAGTGAGCCTGTAGATGCTTTAAGTATTATTGTCCCTAGAACAAAAGCTCAAAGTAGAGGAAGAGTATTTGTAAAACAATTAAAAGAGTTGATCCCTAGACAACTTTTTGAAGTGGCAATTCAAGCTAGTATTGGTAGTCAAATTATCGCTAGAGAAACTGTAAAATCAACAGGTAAAAATGTAACAGCAAAATGTTATGGTGGAGATATTACAAGAAAAAGAAAACTTTTAGAGAAGCAAAAAGCTGGTAAAAAAAGGATGAAAGCAATAGGAAAAGTTAGTGTTCCTCAAGAGGCCTTTATGGCAGTTTTAAAATTAGATTAATATGCATGCTCGTTAGATTATGAGATGTTTATCTTGTGAAAATTTATCTTTTAGTATTATATGTAAAGATTGCCAAACCAATCTTCTAAAAGCTAATTTTTACAAAAGAGAACTTGAAAAAGATTTTTATAATTATAGTTTTTATAGTTATGATGAAGTTAAAGAGCTATTAAATAGTAAATATCAATTTTATGGAGATAGAGTTTTTAATATTTTAGCAAAATTATCGTTTAAGAAATTTGCTAAAAATTTTAACTATGATGAACAAGTTGTAGCAATAGCTATAGATGATCATACTAGACATCAATTTTCACATAATGCTATTTTGGTAAAATATCTAAAATCAGATAATATAACACCTATTTATTCAACTCTAAAAGCTACTAATATTGTCAAATATGCTGGTAAAGATCTGTTGTTTCGACAAAAACATAAGCGGCATTTTAAATATTTAGGTTTAAAAAATTTAAAAGTAATTTTAGTAGATGATTTAGTAACTACTGGTAATACTATACTAGAAGCAAAACAGATATTAGAAAAAAATGGTTGTGAAGTTTTATTTAGCCTAACATTATCTGATGCAAAAAATTAACATTAAATTAACATTGAAATAGTAAAATACCATACATAATTGAAGGAGGATAAATATATGTTAAAAAATTTATTTTTAGCTTGTTTAATATTTATAAGTTATAGTTA
>CAJXII010000054.1 GCA_913054415.1 uncultured Arcobacter sp. | reverse complement strand
TAAATTGAATTCCAAAATCAAACTTTACCTGCCCATTTTAGCAGTTCGCTTGACATTAGGATATTTGATAATGGTGGAGGTATCCCAAAAGATATATTACCTATGATATTTGATAAAAAATTCACAACCAAAGGTGATACTCACGGCACAGGTTTAGGGCTTGATATGTCTAAAAATATCATAGAACAAAAATTAGGTGGTAAATTAACTGCCAATAACTACCAAGATGGAGCAGTATTTAATATCAAAATACCTATTGCAAATTAGATATTTTTTTCAAGTAGATGTTTGATTTGTGGTGGAATATGTTTAAAATCTAGTTTATTTCTAAGTTGTGTTGAACTAATATTATAATCAACATCTAAAGTTTTAAATTTATGTGTTGCTATATTATCTCTTGTAGCAACTACAAATTCAACTTCTTGTTTGAGTTGATCTATTTTATGCCATCTATTTAGATGAGCTAAATTATCTGCACCTATAATAAAATATATTTTTTTTAAATATCTATATTGAGTTTTGATATATTTAATTGTATCTATTGTTGTTGTAGATTTATGTTGATTTATCTCAAAATCACACACAATAATATCAGAAGTATTTTGAAATACTATATTAATCATCTCTAATCTATCTTTAGCACTTAGATGAGATTTTGTTTTAAATGGATTTAAAAAAGCTGGAACAACTATAAGTTTATCAATATCAAGTTGCTCTAAAGCTTTTTTTATAATAGATATATGCCCATTGTGTATTGGATCAAAACTACCACCAAAAACTGCTATTTTTGTTATCATTAACAGATCACGACAGATTTTATTTGTGTAAATTCTTCAATAGCAAATGCAGGTCCTTCTTTGCCAATTCCACTTTGTTTTGTTCCCCCATAAGGTTGTATATCAAATCTTAAAGTTGGAATATCATTGATAACAACACCACCACAAGAAGCATCTTCTATAAATGATTGAGTTTGTTTAAGATCATTTGTAAAGATAGAAAATTGTAATCCATAAGGGCTATCGTTCATTTTTGATATAGCTTCATCATAAGATTTTACTTTTATTAGTGAAACAATAGGAGCAAAAACCTCTTCACAAATGATTTGCATATCATCAGTTACTTCAGTCATAATTGTCGGGTAAAAATTTAACCCTTCATTTTGATTACCTGTAATACAAACTGCACCCTCATCAATAGCATTTTGACACCAAGATTTTGCTCTACTAATAGCATCTTGATTGATCAATGGTCCTATAAATGTATCTTCATCATAAGGAGATCCAACTTTTAATTTTTCAGTTTGAGTTTTTAATTCTTGTGCAAATTGATCATATATATTTTCATCAACATATATTCTTTGTAAGCTAATACATACTTGCCCACTATTTATAAAAGCACCAAAAGCACATCTTGAAGCTGATAGTTGAATATCGGCACTTTTATCGATAAATGTTGCCGCATTTCCACCTAATTCTAATGCTACTTTTTTAATACCAGCATTTTTTGTAATAATATTTCCCACAGGAACACTACCTGTAAAACTTAGCACTCTTGGTATATTTGATGAAACAAGAGTAGATCCAACCTCTACATCTCCATATACTACACTTAAAGCATCTTTGATAGCATATTTACTTTGTATAAATAATTTTGCAAATTTATATGCTGTAAGTGGTGCTTCAGGAGTAGGTTTTAAAACAACAGCATTACCACTTACAAGTGCAGGTGCAATTTTATGGGCTACAAGATTTAAAGGAAAATTAAATGGCGTTATACAAGCTACTACTCCTACAGGTTCTCTTATAAAAAAAGCATTTGTTTTTTTACCACTATTTGTAGCATCTGTATTAATAGTAGAGCCTTCAAAATTTGCCATAGCATAACAACTTAATTTTATTGTTTCTATACATCTTAAAACTTCAACTTTTGCAAATGTTATAGGCTTACCAACTTCATCACATAGTGTTTTTGCGATATCATCTATATTGTTTTGTAGTTGTTGCACAACATCTTCAAGCCAAGATATTCTTTGTGCTATAGTTGATTTTTTAGTTTGTTTTGAAGCTTCATTAGCAATACTAAGTGCTTTAAGGGTATCCTCTTTTGTGCAAGATGGATAACTTGAAACGATTTGATTTGTGTATGGATTGATAATATTAGTTAAGTTTTCTCTTTTAACTTCATCTGATCCAAAAAAAATATTTGCTACCATATATGATCCTTTCTTTAGGATATTATAACATAGAAATATAAAAAAGAATTTAGAAGAAAATTAATATATGGATAACAAAAGTTACCCATATATAAGTTAGATATTAAGAGTTTGCTCCAGCTTCTGTAGCATATTTATATCCAATAGCATAAGCTTTTTTGTTTATTTCATGAACTTTTGGAGGAACTTTAGAAAGCATAACCTCTTCTAAAAGATCTTTATTAACTGCATTCATAAAACAGTTTGCAATACCAAGAGCTACAACAGATTGAGTAATAACATTACCAATCTCCTCTTTAGCAATAGTAATAATAGGAATTTCAACAATATTCCATTTTTTTCTATCTTCATCTGTTGGTTGCACAAGATTTGGTTCAACTACAATAGTTCCACCCTCTCTTACACCATTTTTAAAACTTTTAAAACTTACATCAGCAACACTTAACATAAAATCAACTTCACCATCTTTTGCATAAGGGTAAAAAATCTCTTCATCATCTAAAGTGATATCCACAACTGTTGGACCACCTCTTACTTGTGATGTATATGTTGCAGTTTTTAATCCATAACCACCATCTTTAATCTTTGCAGCTGCAAAAATCTCACCAGCAAGAAGAACACCTTGTCCACCAACACCTGTAAATCTTAATACTTGTCTAGCCATTGTGTTACTCCTTATATTTTTTTAGCAAAATCATCTTGTGTGATTTTACCTCTTTTACCTTGATGTGCATCTTTTATCTCTTGATACATATCACAATATTCTCTAGCTTCTGTGTTATGGTGTAATACACCTGTTGGAAGTAGATTTAATCTTTCCTCTTCACTCATTTTATCATATTTTGATTTTGCAACTGTAATAGAATCTATCCAATCAAGAGTCTCCATAGCAGAAGCCATTTTATTTTTTCTACCAAGATTGATATGACAGTTAGATAAAATTTCCATAAAACTAAAACCTTTATGCTCAAAACCTTTTACAAGTAATCTTTCGATTTTTTTAGGATCAAGCACTGTTTCTCTACCTACAAAAGAAGCACCAGCTGCAATAGCAAGATTAGAAGCATTAAAAGTTGGGTCAATATTACCAGCTTTTTGTGATACTGTCCAAAAACCTTGTGGAGTTGTAGGAGATGTTTGAGAGTTTGTAAGACCATAGATAAAGTTATTGATAAGAATAAAATTAATATCTATATTTCTTCTACAACCATGAATTGTATGGTTACCTCCAATTGCTAGTGAATCTCCATCACCAGCTACACAGATTACATTTTTATCTGGGTTTGCAAGTTTTATACCTGTAGCATAAGCTATAGTTCTACCGTGAGTTGTATGCACTGTATTACAGTTGATGTAAGATGAAAATCTTCCACTACAACCAATACCAGATACGATACAAGTATCATCCATATTCCAACCAACTTTTGCTATTGCTCTAATTGTAGCTTTTAGGATAACTCCATCACCACATCCCCAACACCATAGTGTTGGCATCTTTTTTGTTCTTAAATATTCATCATAATTAAAAGCCATTTTAGAATACCTCCTTAACTTTGCTAACAATCTCTGCAGGAGAAATAGCTCTACCATTTACTTTGTATAAACCTTCTAAATCTCTTCTACTAGAAATTCTTTCAATCTCTTCAGTATATTGTCTAATATTTAACTCTACACATAAAACATTTTTGATTTTATCTGTATATTCTTTGATTTTTTTATCAGGAGATGGCCATAGTGTAATTGGTCTAAATAAACCAGCTTTAATTCCATCTTTTCTTAAATCTCTTATAGCCTCTTTAGCTGCAAGTGAAACTGAACCATAAGCGATAATTAATACATCAGCATCATCTAACATAAACTCTTCATAAGATTCTAACTCATCTTTGTGAGCTTCTACTTTATTGTCAAGTCTTTCAATTAATGCTTTACAAGTGTTGATCTCTTCAGTTGGGAATCCATCTTTATCATGATGTAATCCTGTAAAGTGATATCTATACCCTTCAAACATAGGATTTAGAACTGCTGGTTGATCAGCTTCACACTCATAAGGATGGTAATCCTCTTTTGCTCCCTCGAATTTTTTTCTAGGAACAATTCCAGCTTTTACCTCTTCAGCTGTTGGGATGATAGCTTTTCCATGCATATGACCAAGTGTTTCATCTGTTAAAACGATTACAGGTTGCATAAATCTATCTGCTATATTGAATGCTCTTACAACTTCTGTATAACACTCTGCTAAAGATCCTGCACAAAGAGTAATAGATTTATAATCCCCATGAGATGGATTTTTAGCTTGTAAAACATCACCTTGTGAAACTCTTGTAGGAAGTCCTGTTGATGGCCCACCTCTCATAACATTTACAAGAACCAATGGAACTTCTGCCATTTGAGCAAGTCCTAAATTTTCTGCTTTTAGTGAAACACCAGGTCCAGATGTAGCTGTTAAAGCTCTCTTTCCTGACATTGATGCACCAATAACACAACAAATACCAGCTATCTCATCTTCCATTTGAATAGCTGCACCACCATTTTTTGGTAGTAAATCAGAGATAACATGCATTATCTCACTTGATGGAGTTAATGGATATCCACCAAAAAACTCACATCCAGCATCAACTGCAGCTCTCGCTGATAATTCATTACCAGTAGATATTACTTCTCTAGTTGCCATATATTCTCCTTATTTCCCGTAATTTTCAGGTAATCTGTGATTATTATTTTTTATTGCTTCGGCTCTTGCCTTGCTTTCATCTGTTAATTTTGCAAATTTAAATTCAGATTTATCCGCTACATAAATAGCAAAATCTGGACAATGTAATTCACAATCATTACACCCTATACAATCTTCTGGTGCTATAACCGATATCATTGCACCCAAAGTAGATGTTGGTTCTTGTTGCATAGATAATACACCTGCTGGACACATATCTACACATACATCACAAGCTTTACATCTTGCTGTATCTACCCACACTGGAGTATTTGTTGGAGCTGTCATTACTGCCATATTGTTCCCCTCATATTTTTAAATTAGTTTAAAATTGAATATACGATCTATAAGATATAATCATACATTACTATAAGTATGGTATCAAATATTTAATAAAATAGATGTTTGAAGTGGTGGTATTTTATATAAGAAAAGAAAATATGTTACTATTTGAAGCACTATAAATAAAAAAAGCCCAATGCTACGAAGCATTGGACTTTTAAAAAAAGGTAAACTATTTAGATAATACTTCTTTTACAGCTTTACCAATCTCTGCAGGAGATACAACAACCTTAACTCCAGCAGCTTCAAGTGCAGCCATTTTTTCTGCAGCTGTTCCAGCAGTTCCAGAGATAATTGCTCCTGCATGTCCCATTCTTTTACCTTTAGGTGCAGTTTGACCAGCAATAAATGCAACAACTGGTTTTGTTATGTTTTCTTTAATAAATGCAGCAGCTTGAATCTCAAGATCTCCACCAATTTCACCAATCATAACAATAGCTTCAGTTTCAGGGTCTGCTTCAAACATAGGAAGAAGTTGTTTATAACTTAGACCAATAATAGGATCTCCACCGATACCAACAGCTGTTGTGATACCATAACCTTCATTACATACTTGGTTTGCACCTTCGTAAGTTAATGTTCCAGATTTAGAGATAAGTCCAACATTTCCTTTTTTGAAAATTTGTCCAGGCATAATACCTATTTTACACTCTTGTGCAGTAATAATTCCAGGACAGTTTGGTCCAATTGTTTTCATACCATGTTTAACCGCACAAGCTTTTGCAGCTTGCATATCTCTTACTGGTGCACCTTCTGTTATAATTACAGCAAGTTCAATTCCAGCACTTGCAGCTTCCATTACAGCATCACCAACAAATGCAGGTGGCACAAATATCATAGATACTGTCGCCCCTGTTGCTTTAACAGCTTCTTTTACTGTATTAAATACAGGTTTTCCAAGATGCACTTGACCACCTTTATTTGGTGTAACTCCACCAACTATTTGAGTTCCGTAAGCTAAACATTGTTCAGCATGAAAAGTTCCCTCTTTACCTGTAAAACCTTGAACAATAACTTTTGTATCTTTATTTACTAAAATTGACATCTATACCTCTCCTTATTGTGCAGCTGCAGCTTCTACTGCTTTTTTTGCACCATCGCCTAAATCTGTTGCACTAATCACATTTTCAATACCTGCTTGATCTAAAATTACTGCAGCTTCTGGTGCATTTGTTCCATCAAGTCTAACAATAACAGGCACATTTACATCTACAAGTTTTGTAGCTTCTAAAATACCATTTGCAATTCTGTCACATCTAACAATTCCACCAAAAATATTTACAAAAATAGCTTTTACTTTTGGATTTTTAAGGATTATTTCAAAACCTTTTGCAACAGTTTGGGCATTTGCAGTTCCACCAACATCTAGGAAGTTCGCAGGTGTTCCACCCATATAATTAATAGTATCCATAGTTCCCATAGCAAGACCAGCACCATTTACCATACAACCAATCTCACCATCAAGTGCAATATAACTTAGTCCATATTGACTAGCTTCTCTCTCATCTGGATCCTCTTCAGATATATCTCTCATAGCTTCAATATCAGGATGTCTTCCAAGAGCTGAATCATCAAATCCCATTTTACCGTCAAGTGCTAAGAAATCTCCACTTCCAGTTTTGATAAGTGGGTTTATCTCAATCATCTCTGCATCATTGTCCATATATACATTATATAAAGCTTTTGCAAATTTGATAAGTTTACCTTGTTCTGCTTTATCTGTAATACCTAAACCAAATACTAATTCTCTACCGTGATAACCTTGAAAACCAAATGCAGGATCTACTGCTACTTTGATAATTTTTTCAGGAGTTTTCTCTGCTACTGTTTCTATATCCATACCACCTTCAGTTGAAGCCATAATAATTGGCATCTCAGCAGCTCTATCTAATACTACAGATAGATATAGCTCATCTTTGATATCAGCACCCTCTTCAATATAAACTTTTTGAACCAATTTCCCTTCTGGTCCTGTTTGATGAGTTACAAGTGTCATACCTAAAATCTCATCAGCTAAAGTTCTAACTTCGTCAAGACTTTTAGCTAGTTTAACACCACCACCAAGTCCTCTTCCACCTGCATGGATTTGAGCTTTTACTACCCAAATACTTCCACCTAACTCTTTGGCATTTTCTACAGCTTCATCTACTGTATTTGCAATTATACCTCTTGGAGTAGGCACATTATATTTAGCAAAAATTTGTTTTGCTTGATATTCATGAATATTCATATTTTCTCCTGTCAAAATTTGGATTTGCTATAATTATAACTGTTACTATTTTAAATTAAAGATTGAATATTTTTAAGATCTAAAAAAAAATACAATTAGTTACTTATAGTATCATTTATCTAAAAGTTTTAGTTTTTGTTTGTGTAATTTTGATAAAATTCTACTCAAAATCTTTTCATTTATATCTCCCACTAGTGTAGGATGTATATTTTTGCCATTACCATTGAGTAGATATATGCTTGGTATTTTAACATTATGAAAAATAGATGGAATATTATCACAATCATCTATCTTAACTGCTAGATAGTCTTGATTGATATAATTTATAATAGTAGGGTTAGTTAATATATCTTTATCTATATATTCACTAAATGGATTGTTTGTATCTTTTGTAGTGATATATAAAAAAAGATTTTTATTTTGTTTTTTTGCATTATATCTAGTCATATTGTAGTTTGAGTGTCATTTAATATTTTGAGCATAACTATTAGTAATAAATATAGTTATTGCAAATAGCATTTTTATAAAATTATATCTCATTGATTAACAATCTTTAAAAACTCTTTTGGTGGTTTAAAACCTATAACTCTTTTGTGCTTAATCTCTTTGCCATCTTTATCAAAAAAGATAAGTGCTGGTGGTCCAAAGATATTAAATCTTTTTTGTAAAGCTTTATCATTATTGGTATTATTACTAACATCAACTTTGAGAATTTTATAGTTTTTTAAACTTTGTTGAACTTTCTTATTTGAAAATGTTTTCTCTTCAAGCTCTTTACAACTTACACACCAAGTAGCCCAAAAATCCAACATAATAGGTTGTTTTGTATGGTTTAGTTCTTGATTTAACTCTTCTATATTATGTATATATGTTATTTGCAGATGATTTGATTTGTTGGTATCAAATGAGATTTTTATAAAATATATTCCACCTATTAGTAATAAAATCGCTAAGATTTTACCAAAGATATTACCATTTTTTATAAGATATAAAGCGGTTCCTATAAATAAAATAGCCCATAACCAAAATATAATAGTTTGTGGTAAAATTTTATCAAGCATATATATAGCAATACCTAACATCACTACACCAAAAACTTTAGATACAGTATTCATCCATCCACCTGGTTTTGGCATAAATTTTCCAGATCCAGCACCAATAAGAAGTAGTGGCATACCCATACCTAAGCTCATCACAAAAAGTGCAGATCCTCCAAGTATAGCATCACCTGTTTGCCCAATATAAACTAAAGCACCAGCAAGTGGAGGAGCTACACAAGGACCAACAATAAGTGCAGATAAAAATCCCATAATCGCTACACCAAGAATACCACCTTTTTTACTTTTGTTTTCGCTTGTTTGGTTTAGTTTTGATTGCCAAGATTGTGGTAATCCTATCTCATAATATCCAAACATAGAAAAAGCTAAAGCTACAAATATTGTAGCAAATCCTACTACCACATAAGGATTTTGAAGTATCACTTGTATATTTGCTCCAAATAAACCTGCAAAAACTCCAGCAATAGTATAAGCTACACTCATAGACAGAACATAGATCAAAGATAGAAAAAATCCTCTTGAAGCGGACATTTTGCCACTATTTTGATTTGATTGTTGCACTATAATACTAGATAGTATTGGTATCATAGGGAAAATACAAGGAGTTAAAGCTAAAAGTAATCCAAACCCAAAAAATGTAATAAGTATAAAAAAGATATTTTTACTTTTTAATGTTTGAGTAATGGTATCTGTTTCATTTAGTTGATCTGAGCTTTTTTTGGTAACTTCAAAAGTTTTACTCATTGGAGCATAACAAAGTCCAGCACTAGAACACCCTTGATATTTTACTGTGATAGTTTCAATAGATATATTTTGTGGAAGCTGAATATTTAGTTTGCCAAAGAAAACTTTTTCTTTATGAGCGATACTTGGTTTAGGTAGTTTTAGTTGTGTTGTAATATCTTTTTTATTAACTAAGATTTTTAATTTATTTTTATATATGTTTAGTATTACTTTTTTTAAA
>CAJXII010000053.1 GCA_913054415.1 uncultured Arcobacter sp. | reverse complement strand
TTTCTAAAATAAAAAGGATAACTCAAATATGTATAAACAAATAATATTATTTTTAGTAGCTATATCTATTTTTACAGCTTGTTCATCAAAAGATAATGTAGAATATAACAAACCAGCTATTTATTGGTATAACAAGATGTTAAAACAGATCTCAAGATACCAACTAGATGCTGCAGATGATACATATACTTCACTTGAGGCAGAGCATAGAAATTCACCACTTTTAGCATCAGCAACATTGATTATTGCACAGATGCATATGCAAGAGGAAGAGTATATGATGGCAAACTATTATTATGATGAATATCTTAAAAAAGCATCTACTACTAAAAATTTTGATTATATTAGATATTTGAAAGTAAAATCTAAATTTTTAGCTTTTAAAAATCAATTTCGTGACCAAGAGTTATTGTATAAAACAATTAAAGAATCAAAAGAGTTTATCCAAAAATATCCACATTCTCAATATATCTATTTGGTGCAGACTATATATTCAAGATTGTTGATGGATCAGGCACTTTTTGAAGAAAATATTTCACAACTTTATACAAGAGTAGATAAACCAAAAGCGAGTAAAATATACCATAATAAAGCTACTAAAATATGGCATCATACTGAAGTGATAAAAGATGTAGATGTGCCATTTTATAGAGCAGTATTTGAATAAGGAGTAATATGCAATTAGAAGACTATGATAATTTTCCAGCTAAATCACCTTTGATTATAGAGGATGATATATTTTTATATCCATTTATGATAGCACCGCTATTTATAGATGATGAATCAAACAAAAAATCTATAGATTATGCTATAGCAAACAATAAACTGATCACTGTTACAGTTACTACACCTAAAAATGAAGGTAAAAGAGGAACAACATCATTTTACAATGTAGGTGTAGTTGGTAATATTATGAGAAAAGTTACACTACCTGATGGTAGATTGAAAGTTTTATTTCAAGGTTTGGAAAAAGTTATAATTCAAGAGGTTGTAGGTGCATCACCATTGATAGCTATTGTAGATGTGCTTCAATATGAAACAGCTAATCCAATCGAAGTAGATGCAGCTTTATCATTGTTGAATAAAAATATTAAAACATTATCAAAACTAAATGCAAAATTTCCTGTTGAGTTACTTAAAACTACAGAGGAATCAGATGATGCCAACCGTATAGCAGATTTAGTATCATCTGTGATACAACTAACTAAAGATGATGCTTATGAGTTATTTAGAGAAACAAATATTGTTACAAGATTATTAAAGCTTATTGAGTATATCAAAAAAGAGATAGAGAATTTTAAGCTACAAAATGAGATCACAAAAAAAGTAAATAAAAATATAGAAAAAACACATAAAGATTATTTCTTAAAAGAGCAGATTAAAACTATTCAAGAGGAATTGGGAGATAATAATCGCAACAAACTTATAGATAAATTTAAAAAGAAGCTAAAAAAACTAAAACCTTTTATGCCAAAATTGGGATATAAAGAGGTCAAACAACAAATAGATAAATTAAGCAGAATGCATCCAGATAGTGGAGATGCTTCTATGTTGCAAACATATATTGAAGAGGTGCTAAATATACCATTTGGTAAATATGCTTCAAAAGATATAGATATTAATGATGTAGAGACTCAACTCAATAAAGATCATTATTCGCTAGAGGATGCGAAAGATAGGATAGTGGAATTTTTTGCTGTTAAACAATATCTTAATTCTCAAAAGATAGATGATGAAAATAGAGGAACAGTATTGTGTTTTGTTGGACCTCCAGGAGTTGGTAAAACATCATTGGCAAACTCAATAGCAACCGCTTTACATAGACCACTTGCAAGAATTGCATTAGGTGGTATGGAAGATGTAAATGAGTTAAGAGGGCATAGAAGAACTTATGTGGGAGCAATGCCAGGAAGAATAGTCAATGCCCTAACAAATGCAAAAAAGATGAATCCTGTAATTGTGCTAGATGAGATAGATAAATTAAGTGCCAACCACAGAGGAGATCCAAGTGCAGTGATGCTTGAGATTTTAGATCCTGAACAAAATGACCAGTTTAGAGATCTGTATTTGAATTTTCCTATTGATCTTAGTAGTTGTATATTTGTTGCTACTGCAAATAGTTTAGGAAATATACCATCTCCACTTAGAGATAGGATGGAGTTTATAGAGATCAGTAGTTATACTCCTGAAGAGAAATTTCATATAGCATCTGATTATTTGATACCACAAGAGTTGAAAAAACATGGACTTAAAAAATCAAATATACCACTAAGTAAGCCTACAATATCTTTGATTATCGAAGAGTTTACTAGAGAAGCTGGTGTTAGAAATCTAAGAAGAGTATTTGCTAAACTTTTTAGAAAAGCAGTAAAAGAGTTTGTTTTAGATAAAGAGTTAAAAAAAGTATCTATAAATACAAAAAATATAGATAAATATTTGGGAAATAGAGTATTTGAAATAGATAAAGCTGATAAAAAACCAAAAGTTGCTGTTGTTAATGGATTGGCATGGACATCAGTAGGTGGTGATGTTTTAACTATTGAGGCTATCGATTTTCCAGGCAAAGGTAATCTTCAACTTACAGGAAATATGGGTGATGTGATGAAAGAATCAGCAAGAATTGCTCATAGTGTTGTAAAAGATTTAGTAAAAATAAAATTAGATAAACAAGATATCCATATGCATATACCAGAAGGGGCAACTCCAAAAGATGGACCAAGTGCAGGGATTGCTATGGCTTTAACTCTATATTCACTTTATACTAAGAAAAAAGTTAAATCTGATATTGCTATGACAGGAGAATTGACTTTAAAAGGAAAAGTTTTACCAATTGGTGGTTTAAAAGAAAAACTAATAGCAGCATATAAAGCAAAAATGACAAAAGTTTTAATCCCTACTAAAAACTATAAAAGGGATCTAAAAGATATACCTGATGAGGTAAAACAAAATGTGCAAATTGTAGCTGTTAGTAAAATATCTGAAGTTTTAAAAGAGGCATTAGTAGATTATAAGTAGTCAATATGAAACAAGAAGATTTTGAAGAATATATTTATGAACTACAAAATAAAAAATTTAAAACCAATAGACGAACAAGCACAATTATAAATAATTTTTATACATTGGTTACTATAGTAATTATGACTATTACTATAGTGATATATGTAAATATAATAGTCCCATCTCAAAAAAAGCAAAATCAACAAAGTAAAAAATATGAAAAAACAACTACAAAACATATCAGTCACTAATATAATCATCTTTTTAAATATAGTGATGTTTGTATTAGAATATTTAATAAATAGTGCAAAAGTTATATTTGGATTAAATATATATTTTTTCAAATATGATTTATGGTATCAACCACTAAGCTCTATGTTTATACATGGTGGAATAGGGCATATTACTATGAATATGTTAGTATTGTATCAATTTGGTAGGATGATTGAACCATATATGGGTAAAATCAGATTTGCAATATTATATTTTGTAGGTGGAGTTTTTACATCTTTTGCTACACTTGCATATATGTTTCTTAGCACAAATTGGGCAAATGTGATTGGTGCTAGTGGAGCTATATGTGTATTGCTTGGATGGTATGCTTTAAGAGTTCCATCTGAAAGAAAAGCTATTATGATATGGATAGTATTGATATCTTTTGCACCTTTTGTAATCGGATTGCCAATAGCTTGGTATGCTCATATTTTTGGATTTATATTTGGTTGGATAATGGGATATTTTTTATAATAAGATAAAATTCAATATAAAAGTTTAACTTCCTAAGAAGCTACATTATCTAAATTGATTTGGATACTATAGTTTCTCATAGATGGTGGCACATCATAGTAATCTTTATCATTAGGATCATATTTGGTTTGTGTAGTAGATGTAGTAGATTTATTAGTTGTTGTTTCATTTTTATCAAATTGTTCTTGAAAACCTGTAGCGACAATAGTGATTTTTACTTCATCTTCAGCTAAAGTATCATCTGTTGTAGTTCCTACTATCACATAAGCATCACTATCTACAGTATCATGAATATCTTCCATTATATTACTCATAGAATACATAGATACTTCAGGATTGACTGTCCAATGCACCATTAACCCTTGAGCACCAGTTAATGATAAATCTCCTAATAGTGGAGATTTGATTGCATTTTCTAAAGCTCGTTTTAGTGCATCTTCTCCTTTTGCCGCACCTATACCCATAATAGCACGACCTTTATATTGCATAATAGTTTTAACATCAGAGAAATCTACATTTATACCACCAGCACCAGATTTGAGTATAACTTCACTCATACCATGAACTGCTTGATATAAAACATTATCAACTATTTTAAAAGCATTTTGCATACCTGTAGTTTCATCTATGATATTTAGAAGTTTATCATTTGGTATAACGATAATTGAATCGCTAACTTTTTTTAGTTCATCAAGCCCTCGCTGTGCTAAACCAGCTCGTTTTCGACCTTCCCATTTAAAAGGGGTAGTTACAACAGATACAGTTAATGCACCAGAGTTTTTAGCAACTTCAGCTATAATAGAAGCTGCTCCCGTTCCTGTTCCACCACCTAATCCAGCAGCGATAAAAACTATATCTTTTTGATCTAAGACCTCTTTGATCTCATCAATACTTTCAAGTGCTGCATCTCTTCCAATTTCAGGTTTCATACCAGCACCCAAACCTCTAGTAAGATTTGGACCTAACTGTATAGCTTGTGGAGCATAAGATTCTCTTAAAACTTGAAGGTCAGTATTTGCTACAATAAGATCGATTTTATGAGTTCCCTCTTTTATCATATGGTTGATCATATTACAACCACCACCACCTACACCAATTACTGCAATTTTTGCTTCATTTGTTGCTAAAGTTTTTGTTGGTGCTTGTTCTGTTATATTTATATTAGCTGGGTCAAATAAACTACTATCCATTATATTACCTCTGCAAGTTTATTTGTAAATTTTCCAAAAAATTTATTAAAAAAGCCCTCTTTCTTTTGTTCTGGAATAGGCTCTAAGATATGTTCTTCATATATCTCTTTTAAAGAGTGTGTTTGTTCATCTTCCTCATGTTTTTCTTGTTCAATTTTGCATTTTAGTTGTTTTGATGAATCTAATTGAAGTGGAGGATTTTGATCTAAAGCATACATAAGTAATCCTACACTAGAAGACATAGTTGGGGTATTGAAATCTATATAGCCATTTTGTATATTTATTGGATTTGATATTTTAATAGGAATATTGGTAAATATTTTTTTGGTTAATTGCTCTATTCCTTTCAGATTTGTTAATCCACCTGTTAGTATAATGCCACCATCCATATAATTTTCCAAACCACTATTATTAATCTTATCTTTTATAAGAAATAATAACTCTTCAACTCTTGCATGAATAATTGGTTGAATATGAGCTAAAGGTATCTCACTTGTTTGTGATTCATTACCTAATATTGGTATTTTAACTTTTGTGATTTGTGTATCGGTATTATCTAAATTACTTATGTTTAATGGTAAAAGTGTTCCATATTGATTTTTTATCATATTTGCGGCTTGATATGGTGTATGAAGCAATATAGATAGATCATTTGATATATTTTCACTACCAATAGGAAGTGAGTCGCTATATATGATAGAGTCATTTTTAAATAGTGTTAATTCACTAACACTTCCACCCAAATCAAATATCATAACACCTAATTTTTTTTGATCATCTTTTACTAAAGATAGAGCTGCTGCATATCCATTTGAGATAAATTTTATATTCTCAATATCTATTTTTGATAGTATGCTTTTGATATTTGTTAAAACAGATTTATGAGCAGATATAATATTGGCTGAAACTTCCAATCTTGTCCCATGCATTTTTAGTGGATTTTCCACTTCTGTTGTATTATCTATTTTGAATTTAAGTGGTAAAACTTGTATCACTTCATGATCAGGTATGATATTGGCATTGTAAGATACCATATCTAAAACTTTGCTAACCTCTTTTGCGGTTATTTGGCCACTATTGATATTGATAGCTCCATTACTTCTAATACATTTAGTATGCACAGATGAGATAGATACATAAACTTCATCTATTGTAGCTGATGAGCTTTGAGATGCTAATTTAATAGCTTCCAAAATAGACTCTGTTGCTAAATCAAGATCTACAATCGATCCTTTTTTGATCCCAGCACTTTTGACTGTAGCAAATCCTAAAATATTGATACGATTGCTTAAATCGTTGTGAGCAACAGTAGCATTTACTTTAGTTGTCCCAATATCAAGAGTTAAGATAGCTTTGTCATTGTTCATAATAAATTATTTTACCTTTACATTGGATACTACAGAATATTGGTTTTGTAATTTTTCTATAAGTTTATTTATTGTTTCATTAGATTTAATATTTTGAACAAATCCTTTAATATCAATATTTAAACTAGCTTTTCCTATTTTTGAATCTGTGATTTTATATACAACAGCTTTATTGTTTAGTTTAACAGAGTTGATTTGTGTAGTAGATGATGATACACTTCTTTTTAATGCCATCACTTCATCATCAGTTAATCCATCAATTTTTTGCTCATTTTCAAAATTTAGAAAACCTACATCTTTACCACTAAAATTTTTAGAGATAGTAGCGATTTTTTGATCTATTAGTTGAGCAGTTTTTACAGCTATATAATCTTGTTTTGCTTTATTGTAAGCTTTATCAAAAGATAATGGCTCAGGTTGTTTTTTCTCGGTTACTTGAACAATATAAAAATATTTTCCATTTTCGATAGGTTTTAATACTTTTCCAATTTTTGCATCTTTTATTTTGATAAAATTCTCTGCTGTAAATAGCTTTGTATTAACATCTATTAAAGCAGTATTTGAAAAATTAAGTTGCCCTTTTTTAAGTTTTAGATATGTTTCTAAAGATGCTCTTTTAGATTTTTTAACATCATCTGTAATTTTAACTTTATAGTATTTGATATTGTAAGATTCTAAAGTTGTATATTTTTGTTTATTATCTTCCCAATATTTCTTTACATTTGATTTTGAGCTATTAACTTTAAAGTTGCTATTATTAATAATATTTATAGATACTCTATCTTGTGAAAAGAATAGTTTGTTTAAGTTATCAAGTTCAGTTTTACCAACTTTTGTATCTAATATTATTTGAACTTTTTTAATCAATAGATCTTTTTTGATTTGATCTTCAAAATCTGCTGGTGTAGTTCTATTTTGTTTTAAAACTTTTAAGTAAGTATCTTTACTAAATTTACCATTTTGTAAAAAAGCTGGTATAGTTACTAGATATTTTGCTACCTCTTCATTGGTAATATATAAACCTAAAGAGTGTCCATAGTTTAATAATAAAAATTTTTGAATAACTGTTTGAAAAGCTATTTGATCAAGTTTTAGTTGTTTTGCTAACTCTTTATTAAAAGCATTACCAAATTTTTGCTCATATTGTTGATATAGTATATTGTATTCATTTTGTAGATCTTTTTGTTGAACTTTTAGATCACCTACTGTTGCTAAACTTCCAGCTGATGAACCATAATTATATGACCCCCATCCTACAAAACCAGCACCTACAAATGCTATTGTGCTTAACCAAATTGTAATAACCAACCATTTTTTATGTCTTTGCATCCATGTTATCATATAATCATATCCTACTGTTAATTTT
This sequence comes from uncultured Arcobacter sp., assembly GCA_913054415.1. Lineage (GTDB taxonomy): Bacteria > Campylobacterota > Campylobacteria > Campylobacterales > Arcobacteraceae > CAJXII01. The sequence continues at coordinate 1,913 of CAJXII010000053.1, read as the reverse complement.
AGTTAGTATAATATCTAAAAATTTCTTTTAAATAGTTGAAGTAGATTTAATTATTGAAGTGGTAAAGTGATTGTAAACTCTGCACCTTTATATTTATTGCCATTATATTCATAAGATTGATTATTTGCTATAATATTACCATGCATACCATTGACAATAAGATTATAAGTCATATTCAATCCTAAGCCTGTCCCTTTTGATTTATGTTTTGTTGTAAAGTATGGTTCAAATATTTTATATATAATATCTTCACTAATACCACCACCATTATCTTTTATTGTGATAGTTACATTATCTTTTTCTAATCTAGCAGTTATAAAGATAAGCTTTTGTTTTATATCTTTCTCTTTTAATGCATCTTTTGCATTATTAAATATATTAATCAAACATTGTGTCAATTCATTTTCATATCCATCTATTTTAAGGTTATCTTGAATATCTAAAATAATATCAATATGATTGTTTTTGATAGTTCCTTCCGTAAGATGAAGAAATTTATCAATAGTATTGGCAAAATTAAATTTTTGTTTTTTTCTATTTCCTTTGATAAAGTTTTTAAAATCATCTATAGTATTTGATAGATATTGTGCATTGTCATTGATAGCATTACAAGATTTTTCTAGTCGTTCATCTGTTAACATACCATATTCTTTTTGCAATAAAATTCCAGTAGCACTTGTCGATATTACAGATAAAGGTTGTCTCCATTGATGTGCAATATTACCTATCATCTCCCCCATACTAGCCATTTTTGACTGTTCTAGAATTTGTTTATCTTTTTTGACAACTTCTTGAACTTTCTCTTGAACTTTATTTTTTAAGTTACGATTTAACTCTTGTAAATTTTGATTACTTATTTTTAATTGATTTTGATAATCTACTAATTGTAATGATATTTTCTTTAATATAAACCACAATAAAATAACTAGTATCAATGTAAATAAAATAGTACTGATAATAATATGTTGGAACTCTTTTTCCAAAGAAGATTTTAGTTTATCTTGACTTTTTTGAATATCATTATATAATTCATCTGTATAAAAACCTGTCCCTATGATCCAATGTAGTTGTTTAAATTCGTTTACAAAAGATATTTTTTGAGCTGGTTTATTTGTTTTAGGGTTGATCGTAGCTATATATTCTAAAAAACTTCCACCCTTTTCTTTTCCTTTTGCAACTATCTCTTGAACTAGGAATCTTCCTTTTTTCTTTAAATCCCATCTATTTTTGCCTATAAGATTTTTTTTGACATGAGCTATCGTAACACCTTTGTTGTTATAAGTAAAAATATATCCATTGTCAAATGTTTTAAAATTATTTAAAAAATTAGATAAATAGTGTTTTAAGTTTTTAGTGATTTCACTTTCATATATTGCTGTTCTTATAAAAATATTTAAAGGTTTATAAAATTTTATATAGCCTATTTTCTCTTCTATTTTTTTATTTTTGGGATTTATATAATACCATTTATTAAAACCACTACCATTTTTTGCGATTTTAATAAGATTTTTAATTACACATTGCCCTTTGATATCTTGTAAGTTGATAAGGTTTTTATCCTCAAGATTTCTATTGGCTGGAACATATACACAAGTGCCATCCATTTTATAGATAAAATAATATTCACTTTTATTGTTAAAATGTAAAAACTCAAGATATTTTTTTATTTTTTTAAATATTTGTTGTTGTGGTAGGTGCGCATTTTCTTGATATATGCTATCTATTAATTTTACTGCATGATTGGTTCTTTTTTGAATAAGATTTTTTTGCATAGCCATATAATTATCAGATCTTTGTTGTAGAATAGATATGATGTTATTGATAGTATGTTTTATATTATCTTTTTTAGAAGATATTAATTTTTCTTCTATCTTTTTTGATTGTTCAACAAAAACTTTTTGTTCAAAAGATAT
>CAJXII010000052.1 GCA_913054415.1 uncultured Arcobacter sp. | reverse complement strand
ATTGTGCAGTGGTCTCATAAATAACTTAATTTAACACAAAATAATTTTAGATATAATATATATATGAAAAAAAAGATATATTTTGTAACAGCAACAAATACGGATGTAGGCAAAACTACGGCTTGTGAAATATTGTTAAATAGATTTGCCAAAAAGGGCAAAAAAGTTGGATATTTTAAAGTTATAGAAACAGGTGTAAAAAAATATCCCAAAGATGCAAAAAAGATGTTAAAAGTTGCTAAAAGATTAAATAATAGTTACAATATGAAACTTCAAGATGTTGTAGGGTTTTGTTTTGAGTTACCAGCTTCACCATTTGTAGCAAGTGGTGGCAAATATATCGATATTAATATTATCAAATCTAAAATAAACTACCTTTTAAAGTTTTGTGATGTGCTAATATGCGAAGGTGCTGGTGGATTGATGGTGCCGATAAATCAAAACTATTATATGATAGATCTAATAAAAGAGTTAAATTGTAAAACTATTTTAATAAGCCCTAGCAATTTAGGAAGCATAAATGATACTTTACTCTCGCAAATGGCACTTGATAAATATGGGATCAAATACAAATGGTATATCAACCTTTTTAAAGATAAAAAAGAGTTCAAAAAGGTAACATTGCCGTTTTATAAAGCAAATTTTGGTAAAATGAAGTTTTTACAAAAACATAAGGGATAAATTGGATGAAAATACTTTTTTTAATTTTTTTAATAGGTTCGACACTTTTTGCGACAGACATTTTTGATACATCACAAAAAACTACTACTATTTTAGATATAGATAAAAATAAAGCAACTATTGGTTTAGGTGATTTGATTGTTGGACAAAGTGGGGTAATAGTGCATAAGTTTGATGACAATCATTCTGCAATATTGGCAAATTTTTATATCACAAGCTCAAATAAACAAACTTCACAAATCAAAATCCTAAAGGATAAAGTTTTATTACAAGATGCTGTGCCTACAGTTAATCTAACTCCACAAAAAGGCAATATTGTAGTAGTAAATCATATATATAAATCAAGCTTACTAATAGTGCCAAATTTTGAGACATCACAGCAGATAAAAAATCTATATAAAAATCAAAATTTTTTAAATCCTGATATTTTTGCTGCTTATCTAAAAATAAACTATATCGTAAGACCTCAAAAAGAGGATTTTGTAAAGTTTTGTAAAGATAATACTATTGGAAATATTTTTATAGCTATAAAAGATAAGCTTTATATAGTAGATATCTATTCTTTTAAGATACTATATACAAATGATATAATCTCAAATAATGATAAAATAGTGTTACCATTTTTTACCAAAGTTAAAGATATCCAAAGCAGTATGCTTGATTGGTCTAGCCCTGTAAAAGATTATAATAAATATTACTCAAAACTAATAGGAGTGGCAAAATGATAGATGCAGTTCATATAGAGAAATTCAAACAAATAGTTACAGAGCAAAATGTAAAAAGTGACAAAGCACACCTAATAGCATATTGTTACGATGCTACAAAAACTAGATTTGAGCCAGATGCTGTAGTTTTCCCAAGAGATGAGCAGGATGTAAGTAAAATATTAGCTTATTGTAATGAGCATAAAATTATAGTTGTTCCAAGAGGTGCTGGAAGTGGATTTACTGGTGGTGCTTTACCTGCTAGTGGTGGGATTGTATTATCACTTGAAAGACATATGAACAAACTAATAGAGATAGATATGCAAAATATGGTAGCAGTAGTGCAACCAGGACTTGTAAATATGACTTTTCAAGAAGCAGTAGAAGAAGTTGGACTTTTTTATCCACCAGATCCAGCAAGTCAAGAGTATAGCACACTAGGTGGTAATGTATCTGAAAATGCAGGTGGTATGAGAGCCGCAAAATATGGTATCACAAAAGATTATGTGATGGCACTAAAAGCAGTTTTACCAAATGGAGAGATTATAAGAGCTGGTAAAAAAACTATAAAAGATGTAGCAGGATACAATGTAGCAGGTATATTAATAGCAAGTGAAGGAACACTAGCTGTTATTACAGAGATAACTCTAAAACTAATACCAAAACCAAAATATAAACAAACATATATGGGGATATTTCCTGATGTATCTAGTGCTATGAATGCTGTTTTTAAATCACTAGCAAGTGGAGCAAATCCTGTAGCTATGGAATTTTTGGATGCACTTGTGATAAAAGCACTAAGAGAGAAATTAAATGTAGATTTGCCTGAAGATGCTGGAGCAGTTTTAGTAGGTGATGTAGATGGAAACTTAACTGATGAGGTAAAATTTCAATTAGAAACTTTAGAAAAATCTTTTAAAGAAAATGGAGCAACAGATTTTATAATTGCAAAAGATGACCAACATGCCCAACAATTATGGTATGCAAGACGAAATGCAAGTCCATCTATTACAATATTTGGAAGTAAAAAACTAAACGAAGATATATCTGTGCCAAGAAGTAAGTTACCTATTGCTTTAGAAAAAATCTATGCTATTAGTGATAAATATGGATTGGTTACACCTTGTTTTGGGCATAGTGGAGATGGAAATATCCATGTCAATGTGATGGTTGATGGTAGTGATGAAAAAGAGCTTGAAAAAGGGCATAAGGCTATCGAAGAGATATTTACTATGGTAGTAGAACTTGGAGGAACATTAAGTGGAGAGCATGGAATAGGAACTGCCAAAGCTCCATATATGGGTATAGCATTTAGCAATGCTGAGATGGAACTTTTTAGAACTATCAAAAAAGCTTTTGATCCAAATAATATCCTCAACCCTTTTAAGATGGGATTATAGATATAAACCTATGAAAGAGAAGATAAAATTTTTATACAATTTTATAAGTGGCAATACAACATATTTTGCTGCAGGATTGAGTTTTTTTACTATCTTTTCTTTGTTGCCAATACTAGCTTTGCTTGTGGTTATCATCTCTAATATGCCGATATTTGAAGATGATCTTAGCCTTTTGATATTGTATATTTTTGATATAATAAATCCTGCTCAATCTAGTCAAGTAGCTGATTTTATAGGACAGTTTTTATCAAATACCAATAAACTAGGTTCTATTGGTATAGTGTATCTTTTGGTTACTTTTACTCTATTTTTTAACAACTACGAGTATATTATTAACAATATTTATGAAGTGCCAAAAAGACCGATGTATAGATTGTTTTTTGTATATATTGGATTTTTTGTGCTTATACCTGTGATGTTTGCTACTTTTGTTGTAACATCTACATTTTTAAAAGAGTATATTTTTGCTGAAATTATTAGTTTTGTGTTTATATGGATATTAATGTTTATAATTTTTATAGCATCCCCAAATACAAAGGTATTACCTAAAGCTGCTTTTTTAGGATCTTTGGTAACTTTGCTCTCTTTGGCATTTACTAAAAAAATGTTTGTATATTATGTGCTTTACAATACATCATATAAAACTATATACGGCTCTTTTAGTGTAGTTTTGTTTTTCTTTTTGTGGATATATGTTTCTTGGAGTGTATATCTGTATGGGATGAAATTTACTAAACTTATTAACTCTTACTATAGTAAGAAAAATTTAGAGGATAAAAACAAGTGAAAAAAATAGCTTTTCTTTTTGTGGTGATTGCCACTTCTTTGTTTGCTGCCGATCAAGCACCGTTGATAAATCTATCAGTTGCACAAGTTGATCAACCAGCTCAGTTTGTAAAAACAATAAATATAGCAATAATACTTGCACTTTTTGTATTAGCTCCTACATTGCTACTTATGGACAAAAAGCTTGGGATACAGGTATCAAACCATATATGGATAAAAAAATATCTTATGAAGTAGCTTTAGAAAAAGGGACTGCCCCATTTAAAGATTTTATGATCAAAAATACAAGAGAATCAGATTTGGCACTTTTTTATCGTATCAAAAATGAAAAAAATCCCAAAAATATCAAAGATGTGTCTTTGATCCTTCTTATGCCAGCATTTGTTATAAGTGAATTAAGAACAGCTTTTGAGATAGGATTTTTGATATTCTTGCCATTTTTGGTAATAGATATTATTGTAGCATCTATTTTGATGAGCTTAGGGATGATGATGCTCCCACCTGTAATGATAAGTTTGCCTATTAAATTAATATTTTTTATCATAATAGATGGATGGTTTGTAATCATTGGAAACTTAGCACAATCCTTTAAGTAGTTTTATTAAATAAGAAAATATAAAAATATAGATCAAGAGCTAAAAACCATCAAGCATATCTCTGAAGATATAAACAAGATATTTTAAACAATAAGTAATCAACTGGCTCCCATCGTCCTCGATGGGGAGGAGTGTAAAAATCAGGCATAAAAAAACCTAAGTTCAAAAGAACCTAGGTTTAAGTTAAGCTACATTCCCAATGAGGACATTGGGAACAAGTAGGCTTGAGTAGAATCAATTATAATACTAGAATTTGTATAGTAATTGGATTCTTGTTTTTAATGTATCATCGTTAGCTTTTAAAGCTTTGTCATAGCTAAGATTTGCAACTCTTAAGTAAGTGCTGAAGTTTTTAGACATTTTATATGCAGCTTTGAAACAAATTTCACTTACTTCATCTTCTTGTGCTGCACCTTTTGTAGCATCATAAGAAGCATTTGTGTATTGAAGAGATAATGTAACATCTTTTACAGGAACAGCAGCAGCAACTGTATAAGCACTTAAATCAAATTGATTTGCTCCACCAGCTCTGATATATGCACTTTCAAATCCTACAGCAGCATCTTGGTCAAATGTAACTAAATCTCCATCACTACCACCACTAGCTAATCCAACAGTTAATTTAATATTATTTACAGGAGCAGTAGCGACAACTTTCATAAGTGATTGAGTATCTAATGTATTACTATCTCCTTCTAAAGTAGCATAAGAAGCATTTATATTAGCAATACCAGCTTTACCTTTAAGAACTAAAGCAGTTGCTGTTCCACCTTGTTGTAATGCACTTCCTGTATCACCTGCAACAGCTTTACCAATATCTAAATACCAAGCTTGGTAAGAGATACCACTTGCAGCACCAATAACAGCTAAAGCTTTTAAGTTATTAGAATTAATTGAAACAGTTTTATCTCCACCTTGGATAGAATCTCTAAAACATGCAGCAGCAACTGTTACTTTACCTAGAGCTTTTGTAGCTAAGATACCATTTGCTCTAGCACCATCACCAGCATCTGTCCAAGGTGTAGCTAATTCCATCAACCCTGCAGTTGCTGTAAGACCATCGTTTGCATAAGTAAACTTAGCAACACCAAGAGCAGGAGCACCTGTTGTAACTGAATTTTTTTGAGTTAAAACACCAACCCATTTTAAAGCAGCTGTAACTTTATCGTTAACTTTTGATTTGATACCAAATACTAATTTAGCTTGTTCTGAATTAGTATCTCTTTTTCCATCTTGTTTTTTATCATTAACTCTATATCTTACTAAACCACTTACTGATGTTCCTTGAATAGCATCTGCTAAAGGTTTAGCAGCAACAGTTGAACTTAAACCTGCAACTGCAACAGCAGCAACAAGACTCATTTTTGCGAATTTTTTCATTTGTTTTCCTTGTTTTAATTTCGAAATTTAACAATTGTGTTGTCCGGATGCGCAAAAGCTATCTCATCCCAAGTAACGGAAAGCTATAGCTCTCCAGCACAATGTTAAGGTAATTTTACTCTCTCAAACTTAACTTATGCTTAATGCACTAGATTTAAAGGGTTTAGCAATGTTGTTTTAGGTCATTTTAAGGTTAATAGCTTTTTTTAGATAGAATATGATAAAATACAATCTATAAATCAAAAAGGGTAAAATATGAAAAAATTAATATTAGCAACACTGTTTTTAGCAAGTAGTATATTGGCTAATGATACAGATAACAATAGTGAGTGTCTTTGTCTAAAAGTTGATAAAGCTATGGCAAAAGAGTTAAAAGCTTTGATCAAGAAATACAATGGCAAAGTGATATCTGTAAGTAAAAACACTCAAGAGCAAAAAAAATTTGAAGCTAAACAAAAGCTAACAAAATCTATATCAATAGGTGAAAAGCTTTATAAGAGTAACTGTCAAGAGTGTCATGGAGAAGATGCTACAAAAGAATCTTATGGAACTTCTAGAGCTTTAACATCTCTTACTCGTGATCAATTTAAAGATGCACTTTGGGGATATAGCAATGATGAATACAACAGAGGTATGGCAATACTTATGAAACCTATAGCAGATCAGCTAATAGATGAAGATCAAGATAAGATATATGAGTATATACAAACTTTAAAATAAAAAGCCCCACTTAAAAAGTGAGGCTTATATAGTAAGGGCTTAGAGTTTTAAACTCTAGCTTCTTCTCTTCTTTGTAGGTATTCCCACTGAGCATCAATTCTTTTTTGCCACTCTTGTATCACATATTCATTTTCTGGTTTAAATAGGTGTTTAAATCTAGGTTGAACAGCTAGATAATCTCTTACAGGCACAATATTTTTTGGTCTATAAGTGATATTTAACTCTTTACCATCAATAATTTCATACAATGGAAATACTAAAGAATCAGTAGCTAAATCAGATACATCAATAGTTTGATGTGGTTGGAATTTCCACTCTGTAGTACAAGCAGACATAGCATTGATATATACAAAACCTTCTGTATCAAAACCTCTTTGTATTTTTTTAACCATATCTTTCCATTTGTTTGGAGCAACTTGTGCTACATAGCTTGATCCATTTGCAGCCATGATACCTAACATATCTTTTTTATTGGTTCTTTTCCCAATACTACAACTTCCAGCAGGAGCTGTTGTTGCACTAGCACCAATTGGTGTAGATCCACTAGCTTGACCACCTGTGTTTGCATAAACTTCATTATCCAAACATATATACATCATATTGTGACCTCTATCACAACATCCACTTATCCATTGGAAACCAATATCATAAGTTGAACCATCTCCACCAAATGCTACAAATTTTGGCTCAGGAGTATCGGCACTAATTCTACCTTTTGATCTTAGAGCTTTGTTCATAGCTTCAACACCAGCTATTGCTGTTGAACTATTTTCAAATCCAATATGTATCCAAGAACAATCCCAACTACTATGAGGATAAACAGCAGTACAAACTTCAAGACAACCTGTAGATGCAGCTATTACTAAGTTGTCATTTGTTGCATTTAAAACTTCTCGAACTATAATAGAGTGAGCACATCCAGGACATAATACATGAGCCCCTTCAAATCTTTCAGCAGCTGTTGAAAACCCTTTTAAATTTTTAACTTCTCTGTTTCCACTTAATATACAACTCATAATCTATCCTTGAACTTTATAGTATTTTAACTCTGGACCTCTAACACCAACCCATCTTTGGATTCCGCCATTTAGTTTCCCAGCATTTACTTCTTCTTGAGCATATCTATAAATATCACTTAAAATATTTACAGTCATATCTCTTCCACCTAATCCATATATTACATTTGATAATAATGGTCTTGCATCTGTGTTAAACAATGCACCACTTACTTCATTATACAATGCACCTGTAGCTCCACCTGGTGCTGATCTATCCATACAAACAACAGCTTTTGCATTTTTTAATACATCTGCTATCTCATCTAATGGGAATGGTCTAAATAGTCTTGGCATAACAACACCAGCTTTTATCCCCTCTTCTCTCATATTATCTACTACTAATTGAGCTGTTTCATAAGTTGTTCCTAAAGCTACAACAACAACATCAGCATCTTCTACTTTGTATTGTTCTACTAAGTTATATTTTCTACCTGTTCTTTTTTCAAGATCAGCAAATACCTCTTTGACAACTTTTACAGAATTCATCAAAGCATCATGTTGTTTTGCTTTGTGTTCCATATGCCAATCTTCCTCTGTTTGAACACCGTGAGTTATAGGTTTGTCAAAGTTAAGTAAAGCATTTACTTGCACATATTCACCTACAAAATTAGCTGCTTCTTCATCACTCATAGGAGAAACATTTTGTGCAGTATGACTTGTCATAAAACCATCTTGGTTTGATATTACAGGTAGTCTTACATCTTTGTGTTCACTAATTCTAAACGCACTTAAAGTCATATCGTATGCTTCTTGTGGATTTGCTGAATCTATTTGTATCCAACCACTATCTCTTACCATATACATATCTGAATGGTCACCATTTACATTTAGTGGAGATGCTAATGCTCTATTTACAAGACATAATACAATAGGTATTCTCATACCCGAAGCTTGATACAAAGTCTCAGCCATAAGTGCCAATCCTTGTGAAGCAGTTGCAGTTGCAACTCTTCCACCAGCAGCACCAGCACCGATACATCCACTCATAGCTGCATGTTCAGACTCAACAATAACAACTTCACCATCAATATATCCATTTGCTTTGAATGCTGAATATCCTTCAACAGTTCCTGTTGATGGTGTAATTGGATATGCAGAAACTACATCAACATCAGCTTGTCTTAAAGCTTGTGCATTTGCATAGTTTCCATCCCATACTTCTATTTTATTTAATTCCATAGTTTTCTTATTCATTCTTGATACCCTTATTTTTTAGATGGCCACTGTGCTAGTGCATCTTCATTTTTCATATTTTCATCAAACATCACCAAAGATTTAGGATTTGTAGGACAAACTTCAGCACAAATACCACAACCTTTACAGTGATCATAATCTATTCCTACCATCTCTTTATTTCTTGAGATAATAGATAAATCTGGACAAAATACCCAACAGTTTTGACAATCAATACACAAATCTACATTCCATACAGGTTTTACAACTCTCCAATCCCCAACATATTTGTTGATAGAGCTTGTTTCAGCATATTCTCTGTCTTCTGGTTGGACACCTACTATTGCCGAATCTATTTCATTTGCAAATGGGAAACAAGCAGCACCTGGAACTAACTCATCCCAACCCATATCGTTTATAGATTTTCCTTGTGGTTTACTTGCAAGTTGAGGAACAACTCTTGTTGATAAATCTTTTTGTTTAGCCATCTCTAACTCCTACTGAACTTCATCAAAAGCTCGTTGAATAGCTACCATATTAGCATCAACAATTTTTTGTGGTAATTTTTTAAGCACAGATTTCATTGCTTCTTTAAAATATTCAATCTCAAACATATTTGATACTTTCATAAAAGCACCTAACATTGGTGTATTAGGGATTGCTCTTCCGATAGTTTCTTGTGCTATTTTAAAACAATCAACTGTGAAAACTCTATCTTCTATACCTTGTAATGCAGGGATAAGTGATATTAAATCTTCTTTTGACATATGTGTAGTAATAATATATTTTGTTGTATCTTTACCATTAGCAGTAATATCATCTGTAAATGCTAAGTTAGGATCTATTACAAATACAAAGTCTGGATTCATATCTTTTTCATGATTTAATATAACTTTATCATCGATTCTATTATAAGCAGTCATCGATGCACCTCTTTTTGCTGAACCATAAAATGCAAATGCTTGCACTTGTTTACCTGTTTCAGCAACTACAGAACCAAGTCCTTTAGCTCCTGTAACCGCACCTTGACCAGCACGGCTATGCCATCTAATTTCTAGCATATTTGCTCCTAGTTTAATATTATGAGACCACTGCACAATGAACAAAATTCATAGAAGTGGAAAATAAAATTGAGATTTTGACTATAATTTTTTCAAGCTACCCATAGGTAACTT
>CAJXII010000051.1 GCA_913054415.1 uncultured Arcobacter sp. | reverse complement strand
ACTTAGTAAAGTATCTAATTTTATTTATACATTATGTAAAACTAGATATAATAATATTTTTTATATTATTAAAAATATATAGGGGTAAAAAATGGGGAAATTAATCAGTTTCATTAGGGTAAATCAAAACAATGATGAATATACAATAGAGCAAATCAATGGTATTAAACAATACCTAATCGAACACAATCTAAATCTTGATGATAGTGTAAAAGCAGAGGTAAACCTACCTGATGAAGAGGAAAATATTGTGCTTACTCTTTTAAAAGATTGTAGTAAAGACTGCACAGTATTAGTTCACGATATCAATGTATTTGGAAGAACAACTGTTGCTATTTTAAAAGTGATCAATCATCTTTTAGACAATAAAGTAAGAATAATTAGTATCAATCAAGGATTAGACTTAGTTGATAAAAATGATCCTATTACAAAAATGGTATTAGGTATGATTGGTATGACTATATCTTTAGAAAAAGATTTAATGAGTCTAAGAACAAAAGAGGCTTTAAGTGCCAAAAAACTAAATGGTGTTCATCTTGGTAAACCAAAAGGAACTATCCAAAAATCAAAATTTGATCAACAAAGAGATAAGATTGAAGAGTTATTAAAACTTGGTCTATCTGTTAGAAAAATAGCTAAAATCTTAGGATACAACAACCATATAGGATTAAACAACTATGTGAAAAAACGAAATATTAGAGAAAAAATCGAAGCTGAACAAAAAATAGCATAAACCCCATAATTATAACAAGGATTTACCTTGTTATAATATATTTATATAACACTATCTTACTACATCATCCCTACAAATAATCTTCCTAAAAAGTTTTCTAAAAATATCAATCCAAACAGTATAATCATAGGTGCTATATCCATACCACCAAATGTAGTAGGAATATATCGTCTAACAAAAGCATAAGCTGGTTCTGTCACTCTATACAAAATCTGAATAATAGGGTTGTAAGGGTCTGGTTGCACCCAACTTAAAAGTGCAGATATTATTATAATCCACTTATATAAACTAATAACTGATAAAATAACTACTACAAATGAACTAATCAATGCATCTATCATATAATCTCTCCTAAATAATTTTTTATCAACGGATATATCTTACTTATATCTATATCATCTTGCGATCCTGTAAATGCAAATCTAAGTAGTGTTGATAATTGTTTCTCATCTAAATTTGTTTCTTTACTAAGATATTTTTTAAAATCTTCAAAATCATCTATAAAAGGTGCAGTTTTTAAACACTCTTTTAATCTACTAAACTCATCTTCAAAACCTTCTAAAGTATCTTTTTTACTAAAAACTAGATCTAGTTTTGATTTGATCTGTTTAATTGTCGAGCATTGTTTTAGATATATTTTTGCTAAAGCTCCTATATCCTCATCTGCATATCCTAAGATTTTAGATAATCTTAACAGATCTATATCTTGTATATATTGTTGGTTTATGTGATTTAATCTTTCTATATCAAATTTTACTGCGCTTGTTGATATTTTTGAAATATCAAACCATTTTATAGCTTCTTCGATACTAAATATCTCTTGTGGTGCATCATAGCCTAATAAAACTATATAATTAGCTATTGCAACAGGCAAATATCCTTGATCTATAAGTGTTCTGATACTAATAGTATCCTCTTTATCAAAATCGATATCAACAATATGAGCATAATCAATACTTTTATCATATCCCAAAGATTCTCTTATATATATCTGTTTAGCTGTATCTTTTAGATACTTTTGATCTCTTATTACAGTAGATATATCGCAAATCATATCATCAATGGCACAAGCAAAATTATATGTAGCTGTTTTATTTTGTTGTAAAATCACAAAACTATCTACATCTAAAGGGTTAAATTCTAGTTTACCTTGTATCAAATCTGTAAATTTTATATTATGTGTAGGTTTTTTTATTCTAACACTAAAAGGAGCATCTACATTTAAAACAGTATCATCACTTAATTTATCACAACCACCAACATAACTATATGGTTGATTTAGCTCTTTAGCTTTTTGTTTATCTTTTTGTATAGCTTCTTCACTACAAAAACAATTAAAAGCCATTTTTTGAGTAAGAAGTTGCATAGCAAACTTTTGATGATATTTAAGATTTTCACTTTGATACATTATTTGTGAATAATCTATTGAAAAAAGATTTAATATCTCCAAAATCTCTTTTGATTGAGATTTTATATCTTTTGGGCTGTCTATATCCTCTATTCTTATTATTAAACCTTCATTTTTTTGTTTTGATAATATATAATTAAACAATGCAACTCTTAAATCAGATATACTCATATCCGATTTAGAACTTAATGCTACTCTTAACAATCTCTCTCCTTTAAAATAGATCTATAGTGTCAATATCCTCTTCACTATAAACCAAATATTTTCCTCTACCTAAATTTTTTGCTTCATAAAGGCAACTATCTGCATTTTTTAGCACCATATTAATATCTTCATTATCTTTTGGATAGTGTGATATTCCCACACATATCGTTTTTTTCAAATAATGATCTTTTTGTTTATCTATAACTATTTTTACTTGTGAAAACTGCTCTATAATATCTTTGGCAATTTTTTCACTTAACATTATAGAACTAGGATCAGTCAAAGCAACTACAAACTCATCCCCTTCTAATCTAGCAATAATATCATGCTCACTAATATTATTATGGATAACTTTAGCTAACTCTACTAAAACCATATCCCCTATACTATAATCAAACTCATCTATTATAGCTTTGAATCTATCAATTCCTATCATCAAAAAGGTTACATTTTCAACTTCATGATGTGCTAGTTGTTGTTTTTTATTAATATAATCTATTAAAAACTTTTTATTATGCACATTTGTTACTATATCTACAGATGTATATTCTAAATATTGTTTTTTCATAATCCCTGTTTGTAAAATAGGAGATAACTGAAATAATGCCATTTGAATATAATCATAATACTTAGATATATACTCAAAATCATTTTGATTATTAGCACAAAAAGATACTACTGCATTAAGTTGAGTATGAGTATTAATAATCACAAAAAAAGCATACGGATCATCCAAAGCATACTCTGAACCTTTTTTAAGCATAGGTGTCTGAATATTTTCTTGAATATTAAAAAGATAAAAATTCACTTTATTAATATTATACTTTTGCTCAAGCCATCTATAGATTACCTCAAACATCTCTTGTATTGTCTCAGACATTTGCAAATCTTCATATATCGTATAGATATTTTCTAACGATTTGAATTTTTCTTGATCACTACAAGCTTCTTGAATAAGATTTAATATTTCACTTTTCATGCTTACATTTTATCTATTTTTAGTTTAAAATTTGATATACTATCTATATGAATTATAAACTTTTAACATCAGATTGGATTTTAACTTGTGATGATGATTTTACGATTATCAAAAATGGTGCTATAGTATTTGAAAATACTAATAACAACAACTCTTACAACCAAATAATAGATATAGGTTCAAAAGATGATATAGTATCTAAATACCCAAATATAGATATAGAATATTGTGGAGCTAACTCTGTTTTAATGCCAGGACTTATCAATGCCCATACACATCTTGAGTTTAGTGCAAATACCACAACACTAAAATATGGCAACTTTCTAAGATGGCTTAACTCTGTAATATCAAATAGAGAAGAACTTATAGAAAAAGCTACTACAGAACTTATAGATACTCAACTAAAAAAGATGCTACAAAGCGGAACTACAACTATTGCAGCTATAAGCTCATATTCACTAGATATCAATAGTGCTATAAATAGTGATATAAATGTGGTTTATTTTATAGAAGCAATAGGTAGTAAAGCTGATATGATAGATGCTTTATTTGCCGATTTTAAAGCAAAACTAAATACCGCTTTAGAAAATCGTTCAAACAATTTCATACCAGCAATCGCTATTCATAGCCCCTACTCTGTCCATCCTATTTTAATCAAAGAGGTTTTACAAATTGCCAAAGAGAAAAATCTAAGTGTAAGTAGCCATTTTCAAGAAAGCGATCAAGAAAATAGATGGTTAAATTATAGTGATGGAGAGTTTAGTGATTTTTTTAATAATTTTCTTAACCAATCAAAATCACTAACAACTCCAAAAGGGTTTTTAGAGCAATTTAAAAATATTGATAATCTTAGTTTTACACATTGTGCTGTTGCAAATAAAGATGAACTAAACTATATCAAAAAACTAAATGGTTCAGTTATCCATTGCCCTAAATCAAATAGATTACTTACAAACAACACTCTTGATTTAGAACATTTAGAAAATATTAACTTAGCTTTAGGAACTGATGGACTAAGTTCTAATAACTCTTTAAATCTATTTGATGAGCTTAGAACTGCTTTATTTTTACATACAAATATAGATCTTAATAAACTATGTAAAAAACTACTTCTTAGTGCTACAAATGGTGGTGCTAAAGCTTTAGGTCTAAATAAAGGGATCTTAGCAAAACAAAAAGATGCTGATATTATATCTTTTTGTTTGCCTAATAGCTGTGAAGAGATAGAAGATTTAGCAACAATGATTATTCTACACACAAATCATATAGATAAACTATATATACAAGGAAAACAAATTGAACTTTTTTAAAATACTATTTTCACCAATTACTGCACCTATTAGGTTTATTCAAGAGAATTTTAAAACATTTATCTTTTTGGGACTTATCTATATTGTAGTATCCAATCAACAAGTAGATGATCTGCACAAAGCAAACCTTCAAGTTATAGATCTTACAGGTCCAATCATTAGTGCCAATAAGATTTTAGAACAAATAGATCAAGCAAAAACAAATAAACATATAAAAGGTGTATTGTTTAATGTAAACTCTCCAGGTGGAGCAGTTGCTCCATCAGTTGAGATAGCTTATGCTATAAAAGAGTTAAATAAACTAAAACCTGTAATTGCTTATGCAAGTGGAATTATGGCAAGTGGAAGTTATTACTCTTCAATCTATGCTTCAAAAATAATAGCAAATCCTAGTAGTATGATAGGTAGTATTGGAGTGATTATGGAAACTATTAACGGTGCTGAACTATTATCCAAAATTGGGATCAAAACTCAAGTAGTAAAAATGGGAAAATACAAAGAGATTGGCACACCTACTAGAGAGTGGACAAAAGATGAAAGAGCAGAATTACAAAAAGTCATAAGCGATACTTACAATATGTTTGTATCAGATGTTCAAAAAGCAAGATCTATTCAAAAGCTTGATAGATCGGACTTTGCAGATGCTCATATCTTTACAGCAAAAGAAGCAAAAAAAGTAAAACTTATAGATGAAGTAGCAACTCTAACAACTGCAAAACAAGAACTAATAAAGTTAGCTAAAGTTAAAGATCCAAAATGGTTAAAACCAAATAAAGTTGATCAATTTATGGAAAAATTAATAGATGGATCATTAAACCATCTATTTGTTAGATTAAATGGATTAAATGCCTACTAATAGCCCTTTAGAAGCTAAACTCAAACAGCTTCCAACCCAAGCTGGTATATACCAATATTTTGATAAAGATGGAAAACTACTTTATATTGGTAAGGCCAAAATATTAAAAAATAGAGTCAAAAGCTATTTTAAATTTACCCCAACTTTATCTGCTTCCAATAAGCTATCTATGCGAATATATAAGATGATAAGCGAGGTTTATGATATAAATTGGATAGTAGTAGATAATGAAAATGATGCTTTAATACTAGAAAACTCTTTAATCAAGCAACTTAAACCTAAATATAATATACTCTTAAGAGACGATAAGACTTATCCATATATTTGTGTAGATTACAATGAAAAATTTCCAAGATTAACCATCACTAGAAAGGTGTTAAAAAATAGTAAAATCAAATATTTTGGACCATTTAGCACAGGTGCAAAAGATATGCTAGATACCATATATGAGATATTACCACTTGTGCAAAAAAAATCTTGCGTAGATGGTGGCAAAGCTTGTTTATTTTATCAAATCAAAAAATGTTTGGCACCTTGTGAAGCAAAAGTAACACAAGAGCAATACCAAAAGATACTGCAAAAAGCTATATATTATATACATAATAAATCTGCTCTAATTAACCTACTATATCAAAAAATAGAACAATATAGTGAGCAATTCCGTTTTGAAGAGGCTTTAGTTTTAAGAGATAGAATTAAATCTATACAAAAATCACAGATTAAATCAACCCTAGATATAGCAAAAGATGAGGATTATGATCTTTTTGTAGCAAAACAAGATAATACAAAAGTTGTGGTTTTAAAGATGTTTATAAGAGAGGGAAAACTTATATCTACAGACCATCATTTTCTAAATATCACAGAAGATACTAATAACCTAGATGAATTATATAAAAGTTTGATACTTAACTATTATTCTAAAAATCTTCCTTTTGTGCCAAAAAATATATTAGTAAGCGATATATCACAAGATGATAAAACTGATCTTGAACAATTTATCTCATCAAAATATGAGAAAAAAGTCACTATTTCAATACCAAAAATTGGAACTAAAAAACAACTTTTAAATATAGCATTTCAAAACTGTGTAGAACTCTTAAAGGTCAATAAAAGCACTACACAATCGGTGCATTTGGAGTTAAAAGAACTATTTAATTTATACAAAACACCTAATAGATATGAATGTTTTGATAATTCACATATGATGGGTCAAGCTACCGTAGGAGCAATGGTTGTTTATGATCAAGATAGTTTTGTCAAAGATAGTTATAGACTATACAAATTGGAAGCTTTAGATGAATATGCCCAAATGAAAGAGACTCTAACAAGAAGAGTGCTACATTTTAAAGATAATCCACCTCCTGATCTGTGGGTAATAGATGGTGGTGCTACACTTTTAAAATTAGCAAATGATATAGCAAAAAGTGTTGGTGTCAATTTAGATATGGTTGCAATATCAAAAGAGAAAGTTGATGCAAAAGCATATAGAGCAAAAGGAAGTGCTAGAGATATTATCTATACCCTAGAAGATAAAATTATACTAAAGCCAAGTGATAAAAGATTGCAATTTTTACAAAAGTTAAGAGATGAAGCACATAGAGTTGCTATAAATTTTCATAAAAAAACAAAACGAAAAGAGGATAAACAAATCTCACTTTTAGAAATAAATGGTATAGGCAAAGCCAAAGTTACAAAAATGTTAAATTATTTTGGAACATTTGAAAATATCAAACTAGCTAATATAGATAGTTTATCTCAAATTTTAAATCAAAATGATGCAAAAAATGTATATAATTATTTCCAATCTCATAAAACAAAATAGAAAATTTATAATTTTTTTGTAGATATATTTTAGTAGTTTGTCACACTCTTTTCACATAAATTTTTTATTTTTTTACAAAGCCCGTATAATAGAACTCAGAAGCTATTTTTCAAAAAAATTCAGAAAAAAATAATAAAAAAACAGTTGAATTAGAAAAAGTAATAAGCCCGTATTTATGGGCTTTTTCAAGCTTTTATAAGGAATTAATAGTCTAAAAAATATTTTTTATTTTTTGAACTTTCTTTAAGCAAAATCTAATAAAAAAAACAGTAACAATAACTAAAATTTTAAATCTATCTTTTTAGATGTGAAAAACTTTAATTAACCGTTGATTAACCTTTAGCTACTACAATTTCACAATAAAAATATATAAAGGGTTGTATATGAACACAAAAATAAATGAGATAAAAAAAGAGATACAAAAAGTTATAGTTGGACATAGTGAATTAGTAGATTCACTTTTGATTGGACTTTTAACAAATGGACATATTTTAGTAGAGGGTGTTCCTGGTTTGGCAAAAACAACTGCTATTAATGCAATAGCTAAATCTTTAGGTTTAGATTTTAAAAGGATACAATTTACCCCTGACCTACTACCTAGTGATGTAACAGGAACAGAGGTTTATAGTCCAAAAACTGGTGAGTTTTCTATAAAAAAGGGTCCTGTATTTACAAATCTTCTTTTAGCAGATGAGATCAACAGAGCTCCAGCTAAAGTTCAAGCTGCACTTCTTGAAGTTATGCAAGAGAGACAAATAACATTAGCAGATGAAACTTTTAAAGCACCAGATCCATTTTTGGTAATGGCAACTCAAAATCCAGTAGAATCTGAAGGTGCCTATAGACTTCCTGAAGCTCAACTAGATAGGTTTATGATGAAAGTTAATGTTGGATATAACACACTTGAAGAGGAGATGCAAATAGTTGATCGTGTGGCTATTAGTGGATTTGAAGAGATTAAACAAGTAGCTACTATAGATGATATAACTAATATCAAAAATAATCTTCAAAAAATACATGTAGATCAAGCGATCAAAAAATATATGACACAAATAATATTTGCTTCAAGATACCCTATGGAGTATGGAGTGCAAAGTATAGCTGATTATATTGAATTTGGAGCTAGTCCAAGAGCTAGTATCGATCTTTATAAAGCAAGTGTAGCAAATGCTATGTTAAGAGGTAATGATTATGTTACCCCTTTAGATATTAGTTATGTAGTAAGTTCTATTTTAAGACATAGAATTATACTAAACTATAAAGCACAAGCAAACAATATCACAACTGATTATATTGTAAAAGAGATTATGTTAAATATTAAAAATCCGTAAGGCTACGAGATGAATTACAAAGCAAAAGAGATTTTACTAAAAGCAAAAAAAGATGTTTTTAGTGGAAATTTAGGTGAAAATATAACCACTTTCAAAGGTGATGGATTAGATTTTCGTGAAATAAGAGAATATGAAGCTGGTGATGATGTTAGAAAAATTAACTGGAAAGCAACAGCTAAAAGTGATAATCTAAAAGTTAATATATTTAATGATGAAAGAGAATTAAATATTGTTCTTATCTTTTTAGTAAGTGGTAGTATCAATTTTGGAACAATAAAACTCAAACAAGATATAGTATCAGAGATATTAGCATTGCTATCATATTCAAGTCTAAAAAACAACAATAGACTTCAAACCCTATTTTTTAGCGATAAAAATGAAAAATTCTGGACACCTACAAAAAATCAATCTATTGTGTATGATATTGTGCAAAACTCATTAGATTTTAATTGTCTAAAAAAAGATATCGATTATGATAAACTATGTGATTTTATTAATACTATTATCAAAGAGAAATCATTGATTTTTTTAGTTGGTGATTTTTATAATCAAGTAGATTTAAGTAAAATAGCCTACAAAAATGAGATATATGCACTAATAGTAAGAGATAGATTTGAAGAGTATCCAATTATAAATAGTGAGTGTGAATTTATAGACCCAAGTAGTTTTGAAAGTAGTGATTTTAATCTAAGTAAAGATATAGCAAATGAATATAAAAAACTTATAGAACAAAATGATGAAAAACTAAAAGAGCATTTTTTACAGCACCAAATATCGTATGGCAAAATATATACCGATGATGATATATATCTAAGACTGGTGCAAATTTTAAAAGGTTGATCAATATGAATAAATTAGATAAATTAAAAGATATTAAAGATATAGTTGAAGTAACAGATTATAGTTTATATCAACTTATAGCTATAGTTATAACTTTTTTATTAATTTTAATAGTTGTAGCTTATTTATATAAAAATCGTATTACAAAAACAAAACAACCATCAAAAAAACAATTAGCTTTAAAAAGATTAAAAGGGTTAGATTTTACCAATACAAAAGATGTAGTATATAGTTTTAGCCTAGATGGTTATATCTTTGTAAATGAGTCAAATCAAGAGAAATTTAATCAAATAGAAAAAGAACTAGAACAATATAAATATAAAAAAGATATACAACCACTAGAACAAAATATTATAACACAAATAAAAGAGTTTATAAAAGGG
>CAJXII010000050.1 GCA_913054415.1 uncultured Arcobacter sp. | reverse complement strand
GGTACATTAAGGGATATTACTCAAAGATTACTTGGTTTTAGGTGCGAAAGTTAAGCTTTTAATATTTTCTACACCCATTCCGCCAACATTAAAAACTCTTTTTGGATTTTCACCTAGTTGAATAACTCGTTTTTTATATTTATTTGTTGCTGTAAAATGCAGATGAGCCATTTTTGTAATACTATGTCTAATAGCTTCATCAATAGCACCTTGTGTAGTTTCTCCTCCGTGGATATGAGCTATTGGAATATTACATAGCATAGCTGATATAGATACACTTAGCATCTCCCATCTATCACCTAAAATTACTAAAATATCTGGTGTTAAATCTTTTAAAGTTTTAGTAAATTTTTGTTGCAGTTTTGCCATATCATTAGATATACCTATACAGCTATCATCTTTAAGTGCAAGTTTTATTTTTTTAGTAATCTTAAACTCTTTTTCAACCTCTTTATATGTTAAACCAAACTCTGGGCTTAGATGCATACCTGTAACTATAAGTTGAAGTTTTAAAGTTTTATCTTTTTGAATCTCTTTTAATAACCAATAAAGTAACCCATACTCTGCTCTTGTTCCAGTTACTACACAAATTTTTCGTTTACTATTTTGCATTTAAAATTTCCCAATATCCATTTTTATCACTACCAACTCTTTTTAAATAATTTTGCTCTTTTAATTTTTTTATATTTCTCATAATTGTTGTTCTATTTTTATCAAATTTAATAGCAAGTTCATCATAAGAAATTTTATTATTTACTTTAATTAGCTTCAGTATCTCAAATCCAAAACTATTTACAGGTGCGTTTACAGGTGCGTTTACAGGTGCGTTTACAGGTGCATTTACAGGCTCATTTAATTTTTCTTTATATAAAGTTACTCTAAAACCATGCACAAATTCTTCAAATTTTGGTTCAATTACCCCATGCAATTTGCATTCATCTTTTATTCTTACTATTCCTGAGCCATATCGTTCTATAAGTCCAGCTTCTTTAAAGGCTTTTGCTATAGCTCTATTTCGTGTCCTTGAAGAGTAATTACCATTTTGAAGTTTTTCTATAGTAATATCATCATAAAGTTTTCCAGGGTTAAAAAACTCTATCCTATCATCATATATTTTAATTATAGAGTTTCCACTATCTCTATAATCCCTATGAACTATCATATTTATAACTATCTCTCTTATAGCTTCAAGTGGATAATCATACTTTACAGTCCTTTGAGGCTCACCTGTGATAATAAATTCTGTCATAAGATGTTTTTTTATAAACTCTATAGCTTTATCTATTTGTTCAAAAAGATTAGTATTTATATCTATATTATCTATAATAGTTATATCATCTTTAAATCTTCCTATGCTAAAAGCAGTTAATGATGAATTATTTGAAGTAAAGAGCAAGTAAGCACCAAATGTTAGTTTGTCTTCTTTGATAAGTTCATACTTTTTTAGTATTGTTAGTGGGTCATCATTAAAAGTTTTGTTAAGATTTTTTTCAATTTTTTGGATAAACTTGATGATATTTTCTTGTGATATATCATCAAAATCATGTCTATCATCTATATAATAATCCCAACTAGAGTTTATACTTTTTAAATGCTCATTTGCTATCTCATCTAAACTCATAAGATGGTTTGAATTTTTTACTCTTTTATAGTATCTGTTTTTATATGCTATTGGTTTAATAGGATATTCTTTGATTTCTATAGCAACAACTATTTTTTTATCTATTTCAAAATCTTGCATATCAACTATGATATTTGGTTGAGTATTTACTTTGATTTGATTGATCCAATCTTTTAAAGTTTCATTATTTATATTAATTCCATTTATAGTGCCATTGTCTTTTATTCCAACAAAAATATATCCACCATAACTATTTGCGAAAGCTACAACAGATTCTATAACCTCTTTACCAAATGAGGTTTTAAACTCTGTATATTGATTTTCATTTTTAATAATATAATTATGTAACTCTTTTTTAGTTATCAAATTTACACTCCATCATATCAACTCATCTTCTTTATAATCTTTACTAGCTATTCGTCCGATCAGATCATCCCATAACATTGGGCTAATACCATTAGCAGGTCTTTTTGTAGTTAGATTATTAATAGTAAAAAGTTTACCTTTTTTAATATCTTTTTTTGCAACTATACTTTTTCTTGCAACTATAATATTTGGTATTTCACTTGGACTTGGTTTTTTTATACCATCTCCTAAAGCAATTTCAATATTCCTTATAGCACTTACCATAGCTTTTAATTCATCTGGTTCTAGTGATGCTTTATGATCAGGTCCAGGCATAGTTTTATCAATTGTAAAATGTTTCTCAATTACACTAGCTCCTAGAGCAACAGCTGCTACATCTACTTCAATACCAAGTGTATGATCACTATATCCATAAGGTATATCAAAAGTATTTCCAATAGTTACCATAGCTTTTAGATTTACATCTTTATAAGGGGTTGGGTACATAGTATTTGCATGTAAAATTGTGATATTCTCTTTTTTTGTTCCAGCTTTTGTTAAAATATCTAAGGCATCTTCTATCTCACTCATATTTGCCATACCAGTTGAGAGAATTACTTTTTTTCTCAAAGCTCCAATTTGTCTTAAATATGGCAAATTTGTTATCTCACCACTTGGAATTTTAAATATCTCTAAGCCTAACTCATCTAAAAGTTTAATACTATCATTATCAAATGGTGTTGATAAAAATATTATATTTTTTTTTTGACAATATTTTATAAGCTCTTTATGTGTATCAACATCAAGTTCAAGTTTTTTTAACATATTATATTGAGAGTTATCATTATCATCCATATTTTGTATTTGATAATTAGCTTTTTTGGCATCTTTACTGACTAGATTAGAAGCTTTGAATGTTTGAAATTTAACTGCATCTGCTCCAGATTCTACTGCAGTATCAATAAGCTTTTTTGCTAATTCTATACTTCCATTATGATTTACACCTGCTTCTGCTATTATGAATACTTGTTTCATTTTACTAAACTTCCTGCTTTTATAAATTTATTAATTGTAATATACTCTTTAGTTGTTGCATTGCTACCTACAAAAGTATTTTCAGATACAACTACACCACCATTGATAATAGCTCCAGTTGAGATATGACAATTATCTTCTATAACTACATCATGCTCTATTAAAGCTTTAGAGTTAATAATACAATTTTTCCCTATTTTGGCATCTGCATTTATTAAAGCTTGATGATGAATAACAGTTCCTTTATCTATAAAGGCATATTTTGAAACATAAGCAAGAGGTGATATTATAGTAGGTATAGTATATCCTATATTTTGTAAAGTATTAAAAAGTTTTACCCTTAGTTGATTTGTTTTGATATGTCCAATAGTAACAATAGCATATTTATATTTTAAAAAGAGTTGTTCTAAATCATCATCACAACCTATTATTGTATAATTTAATACTTTTGTTCCTATTAGCTCTTTTTTATCTATGATTCCTGCTATTGAATATTTATCTTCATTCTCAATTATATCTATGACACTTTTGCAATGTCCACCACCACCGATTAGAAGAATTTTAGGTTTCATTTATATCACCACACTACTTGTAATATTTACAACTCTTTTTTCTAAATATTTACTATTTTTTAAACTTCCACATTGAGCATCTTTGAACATATCTAGTTTATTCATAAGTGTCCATATAGGTCTTGTCATTATACCATTTTTGTTTGAAAACTCTAAAAACTTATCTCGTTGTTTTTGGTTTTTAAAAATTATACCATTTAGCCAATAGTTTGATTTGGAATTTTTAGGCTCTTTGATAAAAGTAATATCATCAAACTCCTTAAAAAACTTTTTATACTTTTGGGCTAACTCTCTTTTATTTTTTAGAAACTTATTCAATTGTTCAAGTTGAGCTACTAAAAGTGCAGCATTTAGATTAACCAAACGGTAGTTATACCCAATCATATCGTGTTTATATTCCCAAGGGTGTGGTATTTTTGCAGTTGTTGTAAGATGTTTTGCTTTTTTTGCTAACTTTTTATCATTTGTAACTATTACTCCACCACCACCACTTGTAATAATTTTATTTCCATTGAAACTAAAAGTTCCAAGTTTTCCAAAAACTCCTGTATGTTTATTTTTGTAGTAGCTTCCAAGACTCTCTGCACTATCTTCTACAACTTTGATATGCCACTTTTTACAGATTTTTACTATTTTATCGATTTTGCAAGGGTGTCCAAAAGTGTGCATTGGCACACAAGCTTTTATGATTTTATTTGTAGTTTTATTGATACATTTGCCATCTTTGATGATACAGTTTTTTTCTAAAAATTTTTCTAATGCTTTTGGGCTAAGTCCTAAAGTATCTAAATCGACATCTACAAAAATAGGTTTAGCACCACAGTAGTTTATAGCATTGCAAGTAGCTATAAATGTAAGAGCTTGAGTTATCACTTCATCATCTTTTTTAACATTTGCCAACAATAAAGCAATATGCAATGCCAATGTGCCATTAACTACAGCAATAGCATATTTTGCACCAACTTTTTTGGCAAATTGCTTTTCAAATATATCCACATATTTACCAACACTTGAAACAAAAGTTGAATCTATACAGTCGTTTAGATACTTTTTTTCATTACCAATAAATCGTGGTTCATGCAAAGGTAAAAACTCTTTTGTGTTATATATGCTTTGTATAAAATCAACTATTTTTTGCATTACATCTTCCCATCAAGATATTTTCCTGTTTCTTTATGACCAAAATTAGGAAGTAGTTTATAAAACTCTTTTACAATATCCTCTTTTACCCAAGATAGATTTTGTTTATAGTTTTTGATACTATTTTCAAAAGAGTTTAAAAGCTTCTCATCAAAATCAACCTCATTTTTTATAATTCCTAGATTTTTGAATTTATCCATATTCAAAGTTTCATTCTCTGTAAAAAACTCTTCAAAATCTTTCTCCCCAGTAGTATCACTTGAAGTAAAAAGGCAAGGATACTTACCCTCTTGTGGTAAAGTTTTTGCTAAAGCTCTTGCTTCATCTTCATCTTTACAAAGATATGGTTTATATCCTTTTACTTCAAGATATTTAACTGCAATATCTGCAAAAGTGATAAGATGTAACTCTTCACTTAGTTTTGGGAAAAATATATCACGATTTTGACCAAAAATACAACTCATTAGACAAAGCTCACCACTCTCTTGTGGTGTTACAAAATATCTTTTAATATCATTTGGTGCTACTATTGGTTGTGCTTTTTCAAGTCGCTGATTAAAGCCATGAAGAAGTGAGCCATCACTAAAAGCAACATTTGCAAATCTAGCCATTGAAACATCTATATTTAAAGAGTTTCTATGAACAAACATCTCCATAATTCTCTTACTAGCACCCATCATATTCACAGGATTTGCAGCTTTATCTGTGCTAACACAAAAATATTTTTTGACTTTATTTTCTATAGATTGTTTGATAGTTTTGTCAGTATTGAAAATATTTGTTTCAATCATTCGCATAAGAGTATATGGATCTTTTTCACTTCGCACATGTTTTAAAGCACTTAGATTCAATACATAATCATACTTACCATCACTTTTTATAAAAGCATCATATTCAAACGATCCAATATCAAGAGCAAATGTAGCAAATTCTCCATCGATATATCCTAGACTACTTCTTATATCTCGCACAAGCTCTACCATATTGTTTTCACTCATATCAACTATATGTAATTTTTTTGGATTTCGTTTAAATATCTCTTTAGATACAGCACTTCCAATAGATCCAGCTCCACCTAAAACTAAAAATGATGAGGATGATACTATTTGTTGTAATCTATTTTCATTATTTTTAATATCATCTGCTAATAAAGGCTTTGTTCTTCCTATTAAGTTTAGTATATTCATAAGAACTATTATATATTAATCTAACTTACAGTATAATATAAACTTCTATTAAAGTATAAAAAGAGAGTGATAATAAATTGAATATAGCATTTATAGGTGATATAGTAGGGCGACCAGGTAGAAAGATGATAAAACATCATCTTACAAATATAAGACAAAAGTATAATATTGACTGCGTAATAGCAAATGGTGAAAATGCAAGTCATGGATTTGGGCTAACTGTAAAAAATGCAGATGAACTACTAAAATCAGGTATCGATATTATAACAGGTGGCAACCACTCGTGGGATAAGAAAAAAGATATGATGGTTTTATTGGAGAAAGAAAATATATTAAGACCAGCAAATTATCCAGATGGTATAAAAGGTAGTGGAGTTTGTAAAATTTTGATAAACAATCAACCTTTAGCAGTGATAAATCTAATGGGCTTGTATGATATGCCACAAGTTTTAAACCCTTTTACTTATATAATAGATTTAGTGCAACAACTCAAATCTGATGGGATAAAACATATTTTTATCGATTTTCATGCTGAAGCAACAGCAGAAAAAAGGGTAATGATGCAACTTCTAAAAGGAAAAGTAAGTGCTATTTGTGGTACACATACACATATAGGCACAGATGATTTGGAGATCACTGATAATACATTTTATGTAACAGATGTAGGGCTTACAGGTTGTAGAGACAATGTAATAGGTATGGATAGTAAAGTTCCTTGTCAAAAAGCACTTACAGGTTTAGGTGGGCATTTTGATGTGCCTAATAGTTGTAAATCTATTATGCAAGTGATTATTATCAATATAGATGATGATGGACTAACAAAAGATGCTTTTAAGCTAAAACTATATGATGATAAAGAGGATATGATTATAAAATCTATTCTAAACTAAATTAAATATTTTTTTAGATACAATTATCTTGATTATATCGTTTGAGATTTGAAAAGTTAAATACACAATAGGATAAAATATGATAATTATTCCGCAAACAAAAGGTGGTGTTGGTAAATCAACTCTTGCTATGCAAGTTATAGCACCATATCTATATAAAAAACATGGTAAAAAAATTACCTATATTGAGATTGATGATGAAAACAATGACTCAAAAAGTTTTTCACGAACAGAGATAGTCAATAAAAGAATGCTACAAACCAACAAACTAAAAGAGTTGGATGAGTTGATATTAATGGACGACAATCACGAAGTAATAGTTGATGTTGGTGGAAATAAAACATCTACTTTAGTACTTGATGAGATAGCAAAAGTTGGAACATTTGGCAATGTCAAATGGATAGTTCCACTAGGTGATGGGGAGCTTGATGGTAAAAATGCAATAGCAACTATGAGAAAACTACAAAAAATAGAAGCTAATGCTCAAGAACACCTAATATTTGCTCTAAGTCGTGCGATCTCACCAGAAGAAGATTATTTAGAGGAGCAGTTTATCAATTTTTTTGGGCATAAATATCTAGGAAGCAATGCTACAATCACAGATATAGTAAAAGATCCAAAATATTTTCCTGTGTTAAATGATAAGATTATTACTATTAGCAGATATTTAGGAAGCACAGTTTGGGAGATGGCACACAACAATACCAACTTTGCTCAAAAAGCTATGGATGCCAAAGCGATAGGGGATATTGAAAGTGCTAGAAAATATCTATTTTTTAGAAGAATACAGACAGAATCAAAAGATTATGTTTTAAATGGGCTTAATAATATTTTTTGCACATTGGATAAGTTAATCCCTATAAAATAAGAGATATAATATGTCAGATATGAGTTTTAAGCAAACAAAAGAGTTAATAGAGAGATTTGAATTAGCAGAGCTAACTCTTAAAAATACTATTGATACTATGGATCATGCTGCAAAAAGTTTTAAAAAATCTTTAAAAACTCAAGAGCATATTTTAAATATGATCCCAAAACAAAACGAAAAATTATCAAATATTAAGTTTGTAGTTGGGTTAAATATAGGGCTTATTGTTGGTGTATTAATAGGTAAATTTTTATTTTAAAGGAAACAAGTGGCAGAAGAGAATAGAGACAATCAAGAAGATATAGTAAAGATGTTTAATGATATAGCTAAAACTTATGATTTAGCTAATAGAATTTTAAGTATGGGTGTAGATAAACTATGGAGAAAAAAAGCTTGTAATATGGCATTTTCTTTTTATGGTAAAACAAAATTAGATTCTATTGTAGATGTTGCTTGTGGGACAGGTGATCTTATGATAGACTGGGAAAATGTAGCTACTCAAAATGGAATAAAAGTAGATAATATCATAGGGGTAGATCCAAGTGTAGGTATGATGGAGGTTGGAAAAACCAAAATACCACATAGGACATTTATAGAAGCTGGAGCAGAATCTATGCCACTAGATGATCAGTCAGCTGATTTTATATCTATATCTTATGGTATAAGAAATGTTGTAAAAAGAAAAGAGGGTTTAAAAGAGTTCGCAAGAGTTTTGAAAAAAGGTGGACTTTGTATCATCTTAGAATTTACAAAAAATGATAAAAATAATCTAGGTGCAAAACTATCAAAATTTTATCTAAATAACTTAATGCCTCATATAGGAGGGCTTATATCTAAAAATAAAGATGCTTACACATATCTTCCAACATCTATAGAAAATTTTATCACTACAAAGCAATTATGTGATGAGCTAAAAAGTGTAGGATTAGAGCCTATTTTTGTCAAAGGTTATAGTTTAGATATGAGCACAACTTTTATAGCAAGAAAGATATAATGTTTGATGAATACACCTCTTTCAGTTTCATCATTAAATGAACAGATAAAGTCATTATTAGAAACTACACTAAGTAGTGTTTATGTAGAGGGCGAGATCTCAAATCTAACATACCACAACTCAGGACATATATATTTTAGTATCAAAGATGAAAAATCTATGATCTCTTGTGTTATGTTTAGAGGCAATGCCCAATATCTAAAATTTCGTCTTGAGGTTGGAGCAAAAGTTGTTTTATATGCCAATCTTACAGTTTATATCCCTCGTGGAAGTTATCAACTTATAGCACAAAAGATAGAACCAAGTGGAGTAGGGGCATTAACATTAGCTTATGAGCAGTTAAAAACTAAGCTTCAAATAAAAGGTTATTTTAATAAGCAGATTAAAAAAGAGCTACCACAATTTCCAAATACCATATATGTAGTTACATCCAATACAGGTGCGGCTATTGAAGATATGAAAAAAATATTGGCACATAGGTATCCTTTGGCAAAGATGATTTTATTGCCAACTTTAGTGCAAGGGGATATGGCAAAAAATAGTATCGTAAAAAATATTAAATTAGCCAATAAATTAGCATCCAATAACCCAAAAGCTATCATCATAGTAGGTCGTGGTGGTGGAAGTATAGAGGATCTTTGGGGATTCAACGAAGAGTGTGTAGCAGATGCTATATTTGAATCAACAACACCTATTATAAGTGCAGTAGGGCATGAAAGCGATTTTGTAATATCAGATTTTGTGGCAGATGTAAGAGCTAGCACACCATCAAATGCTATTGAGTTAGCTACACCAAATATAGATGATCTAAGAGTTTATTGTGATAATTTATATGATGATTTTAACCATAGATATAAAAATATATTGAGCCAAAAAGAGCAGATGTTAAACTCTTATTATCAGCTATTTGAACAAAATTCATTGCAAACAAAGTTTAATATAGTAGAGCAAAATATAGCTAATTTAAAATCTCAGTTTAATAATAGCTTTTTACATAGGTTAAATATTTATGAGAATTGGTTAAATAATTTAACTCAAAACTATAAGTTAAATCAACCAACTTCTAAGCTTAAAAAAGGTTTTGTGCAAATATCAAAAAATAGTAGTGTTATTCAACTAGAATCTATCCAAAAAGATGATATTGTCCATTTGGAAGATGCAAATTATATAGTTTGTGCAAAAGTTATATCTAAACAGAGTCGAAATTAAGATATAGAATATATCCCAAATAAATCCATAATATAAAATCTACCATCCAATTCTAAAAAAGTA
>CAJXII010000049.1 GCA_913054415.1 uncultured Arcobacter sp. | reverse complement strand
TAAAGATATATACTATTTAGATTATGTAGATTTTTATATTAAGGATAATAATTCAATCATATTAGCTTTACCATTTTTTATAAATCATATAGCTTTATCAACAAAACTTATGCCTATAATTGAGAAATATCAAATTGAAAATATTACGATTGTAACTGTAGGGATAAACAATACCATTTTTATAAATGATATTGAATGTGAAGTGCTTCCATTTTATGAATGGGCTTTGGGGTTATAGTCCTATTTATAAGGAACTGTTTTATAACCTTTATCTATCCAACCATATTCTATTCCACCTGCTAACTCATAGCTCTTTTTATAATGTAGTTGATTACTTAAAAATTTTCCAACAGTTTTAAATCTATTAGCATGAGCACAATATATGATAAATGGTGTATCTTTTGTAGGCACCAATTTTTCAAAAGATGCCATCCAGCTTTTTAAATCATATCCACCTTTTGAGTTAAAAAACTCTAAAGTTTTTGCACCTTTTATTATACCTCTATCTTTCCACTCTGCAAGAGTTCTGATATCTATTACAACAACACCTTTTTTTTGCATTTGTAATAAAGTGTTTGCATCTACACCTTTAAAATCTGCTACTAATGAACTAACAAATAATACTAAAATAAACAATATTTTATTAAACATAATTAACTACCTTTTTGATTTGATTTGATTTTAACTTAATAGTCTAGCTACACTTGATACTGAAGTGTTTGTTTGTGTATATGAAAAGCTACTATTACTAGATTTTATATTTTCTTGTGTAAAATTTTTAGATTCATTTGCGAAATTTATATTATTTTGCATATAGTTTTTATTTTTTATATGCTCACTTTGAATCATATCATAAGCCTCTTTTGAAGCCTCTTTTATAGCACCATCTACTTTTTGACGATTTTTTGTTACTGTTGCAGATTTTTGTTGCATCTCATTTGAAAGAATATCTATATCTTTTGGAACTGCACCTATTTTACCATCAAAATATGTTGTGCTAATATCTGGTCTATGTTGAAGTTTTTGTGTATTAACTTCGACTGATTCATTGTTTAGATTATATTGCTGAATACTACTTTTGATAATATCCTGTGCTTGGGTTGAACTTATTTGATTATTTTGAAAATCCTCTATTGCTTGGGCAATACTATCCAAACTTACTTGTTGGGTTGTTAGACTTTGATCTATAGTTTGAAGTGATGATATTCTATCCATACTTGGTTTAAGATCAGATGCCATTGCACTTATATTATCTTTAGATGAGAAATTAATATTTTGATCAACAGTTATAGTTTTAGTTGTAAGATTATTCTTATGATTTGATTTAGAACTCGTATCATATATATTTGATACACTATCATTATAATTTGAATAATTTGTTTGATTAATTTGTTGCAAATTCATAACTTCTCCCTTCACAATATAAGACCTTTTATACTTATACATATTTTATAATAACCAACCTTATTTTTTTCTTAAATTTTTCTTTCTTTTGATATGATAGATAAATTTTACTATTTTAAATAAGAAAAGTTTAGATACAATACTGACAAAAATTATGGAGAATATATAAATGATATATACAAAAGAGGAATTTGCAAACAAAGTTACTAATATACAAAGTCAATCTTGGTATAAAAACCCTATTGGTTTTGGTTTAGCTAGACTAGATAGAGGTCAATTAAATAAAGAAAAAGTTTTACAAGCTACATATCCTGTAGTAAATTGGAATGAAAATTTTGGTAGTGCAGCTATATTTTTAGATGCATTAAAATCAGCAGGTGTTCAAATAGATACTTCAAAATCAGAGTTAGTTTGTGATATTAGCGATAGTTTTTTAACAAACTGTATTGAGGCTTTTAGACCATATATCCCAGAAGCAAAAGGTGATGATCATAAAAATGTTCAACTTATATCTCATCTATCATCTTTACCAATAGAGAGTGGTTTAACTGCTGATGATTTTAAAATGGTATTTATTTTTGAAGATACAAATCCTTTAAGTGTAGAGAGTGCTTATTTAAAACTATATGCTTTATCTTTAGGTAAAGCACAACTAAGACAAATCAATCTAAATGGTGCATTTGGATTATTGCATAATGTAGCTTGGAGTGGAAATACTCCTATTGAGTTAGATTGGTTAAGAGAAAATGAACTTGATCTAAAACTAAGTGGTAAATACCCAACAATCGATATGGTAGATAAATTTCCTAGATTTTTATCTCATATTATCCCAGCTGATAATACAAGAATTTTAGATACTAGCAAAGTAAGATTTGGTGCTCAATTAGCTGCTGGAACAACTGTAATGCCAGGAGCTAGTTATATCAACTTCAATGCTGGAACATTAGGACCTGTAATGGTTGAGGGAAGAATTAGTAGTAGTGCTATTGTTGGAAGTGGATCAGATGTAGGTGGTGGTGCTTCTATTTTAGGTGTTCTAAGTGGAACAGATGGAAACCCTATAAGTATTGGAGAAAATACACTTCTTGGAGCAAACTCAACTACAGGGATACCTTTAGGAGATGGCTGTATCGTAGATGGTGGATTAGCAATCTTTGCTGGAACAAAAATAACTATCAGTAGTGATGATGCTATAAAAATTAATGAAGTTAATAATACATATCTAAAATCTGGTGTAGTAAAAGCTTCACAACTTCAAGGTTTAAATGGATTACATTTTAGACAAGATAGTCAAACAGGTCAATATGTAGTCAAAAGAAGCACAAGAGAAGTTAAATTAAATAGTGAATTACACTAAAATAATTTATGCTTTTATATCAACCAAAAAATGGGTATTGCTACAATAGTGATACCCATTTTTTATTTTCTTTTATTTTACAAAATCTTAAAATATACAAAAATATAAAAGGTGATCTTTTAGATATAGGATCAGGTAGTGGGATACTTGGGCTATTAGTTGCTAGAGATTTCAATAAACTAAATCTTCATCAAGTAGAGATTCAAGATGATTTTATATTTTTAACCAATAAAAACTCTGCTATTAACAATATTGACTCTACTATTTATAAAGGTGATTTTTTAAAAATAGATTTTGACAAAAAGTTTGATATGATTGTATCAAACCCACCATTTTATCCACATAGTGTAATCAAAAGTGAAAACAATAGTAAAAAAATAGCACGATATAATGATAAC
The DNA here is from genome assembly GCA_913054415.1 of uncultured Arcobacter sp. GTDB lineage: Bacteria > Campylobacterota > Campylobacteria > Campylobacterales > Arcobacteraceae > CAJXII01. Next base: position 6,798 of record CAJXII010000049.1, on the reverse strand, counting down.
TTACCATTAAAAGATTTTATCACTAAAGTATCTAAAATTTTAAACAACAATGGTAAATTTTTCTTTTGTTATGATGTCAAATTTTTAAGCGATATTATGCTACACTGTAAAAATTTAAAACTCAATATAGAATCGTTACAATTTCTATATCCAAATTCTAAAAAGGAAGCATCTTTAGTAATGATAATGGTAAAAAAGGGTTCAAAAACTCTTATGAAAATATTGCCACCAGCTATTATGTTTGATGATGATGGCGAATTTGCCACTAGCACAAATGATATATATAAAATATGTAATACCCATAGTATAAAGTGTGATATATGATCTTAGAACAAGATGGATATAGTTATAAATTTGATTCTTTAAAATGTCAAGAGTGTGAAGGTAATTGTTGTATCGGAGAATCTGGATATATTTGGATTAGTAATAATGAGATTGAAGAGTTAGCTAAATTTAAAAATACCACAGTTGAAGATATAGTATCAAATGATCTTATCAAGATAGGATATAGATTTAGTATAAAAGAGATAAAATTATCAGATGATAATTATGCTTGTAAATATTTTGATCTTACAAAGAAACAATGTTCAATATATGATGTAAGACCAACACAATGTAGAACTTTCCCTTTTTGGGATTATTTTAAAAATAAAATTAATGAGGTAAAAAAAGAATGTCCAGCTATTATAGATTGATTGTTATATCAGTTTTTTTCACTATAAATCTATTTGCTACAACAATAAAAAACAATAACCCACAAGATATGTTAATAATGTCTGCTATTGATAGTGAATTAACACATAACTATCAAAAAAGTGCTATGCTATATACTAAACTTTACTCTATGACATACCAAGAGATATATCTTAAAAAAGCAGTAGCATATAGTTTAAAAGCAAAAGATTACACACTTTTATCAGAAGTATCACTACAAGCTATCGATAATGTAAAAAATGATGAGCAATATTATAGATATTATATAGTATCGTTGATGCAACAAGGAAATTTTACTGAAGCTCTAAAAGTTGGTAAACATCTATTAAGCAAATACAACAATCCAAAAAATTATGATCTAATAGCTAATATATACTATATGAATAAAGATTATGAAAATGCTGTTAAATATTTTGAAAGTGCCTATGCTTCAAACCAATCAGTTAAAACACTTTTACCACTTAGTGATGTTTTATTTGTATATCTTAAACAAAAACAAAAAGCTATCTCTTATCTTGAGACATATATTAGATTGCACCCTTACAATGAAGATGTTTATAATAAACTTTTATTATTTTACAAAGAGCAACAAAATATTGATGGGATGATATCTATATTAAAAATGCAACTTAAACATTCAAAAAACTTTATATATAGCCATAGAATATCTGAACAACTTATCCCACTACTTGAGAAAAAAGATATAAATCAAGCGATACTATTTTTGGAAAAAACACATGTTGATAATACAAAATTATTAATCTTATATCAAAGAGTAGGAGAAAATAAAAAAGCTCTAACATTAGTGCGAAAAATGTATAAAAAAACAAAAGATAAAATTCTTTTAGGATATATTGCTATACTAGAGCATGAGTTAGCACACAATAAACAAAAAGTTATGAAACATGTGATTGCTAACTTTGAGACTGCACTAAAATATACAAATAATGCAAGTTTTAAAAACTATTATGGTTATTTACTTATTGATTATAATATCAATATTAAAAAAGGTTTAAAACTTGTAAAAGAAGCACTAGATCAATACCCTACCAATCTTGCTTATATGGATTCTGTAGCATGGGGTTATTATAAACTACATCGATACAATACCGCTTATAAATATATGAAAAAAGTAGTAAATCAAATAGGTTTAGACAATAATGAGATAAAAGGGCATTGGACAAAAATCAAAAATAAGGTAGATAGTATATGATATTAGATGAGATAATAAGAAAAACAAAAGATGATTTAGAAAGAAGAAAAATAGAGTATGATGTAAATTGGTTAGGTAGAAGCTTAGCATACAATCCATATCCACCAAGAGATGTAAAACCATATCTTACAAGCACAGATGATGAAAAGATAAGAATTATAGCTGAAGTTAAAAAAGCAAGTCCAAGTAAAGGTGTTATAAGAGAAGATTTTGATCCGTTGGTAATTGCTCAAGAGTATTCTAAAAATGGAGCAAATGCAATATCTGTTTTAACCGAACCACACTATTTTCAAGGTGATTTAGAATATCTTACAGGTATTAGACGATATGTAAATACTCCACTTTTAAGAAAAGATTTTATTATAGATAAATATCAAATTATTGAAGCTTTAGTATATGGAGCAGATTTTATACTTCTAATAGCAAAAGCACTAAGTAAAAAAGAGTTAAAAGAGTTATATGAGTATGCTATTCATGTAGGATTAGAAGTTTTAGTTGAGATTCACGATAAAGAGGATCTTACAAAAGCTATATGGAGTGGTGCTACTATTATAGGGATCAATCATAGAAATTTAGAAACTTTTAAGATGGATATGAATCTATGTGATAAACTAATACCTATGATTCCAAATGGTAAAATTATTGTTGCTGAAAGTGGAGTAAGTGATACTCAAACTATCAAAAGACTTAGCAATATAGGTGCTGATGCCTTTTTAATAGGTGAGCATTTTATGAGACAAGATGATATTGGTGCGGAACTAAAAAAACTAAAAAATAGTTATAAAGATTAATTTATAACTATATATTTGAAGCGATAATATCTCCCATTTTAGAACAGTTAACTTTCACTTTACAATCATAAGCTGCTAGATCACCTGTTCTATAACCATCTTTCATAGCTTTTTTAATAGCATTATCAATAGCATTGGCAGCTTCAATCTCATCAAGTGAATATCTTAACATCATAGAAGCACTACTAATTGTTGCTATTGGATTTGCAATACCCATTCCTGCTATATCTGGTGCTGATCCATGAATAGGCTCATATACTGCTGTATCCAAACCAGTTGAAGCTGATGGAAGCAATCCTATAGATCCACTTAACATACTAGCTTCATCACTTAAAATATCTCCAAAAATATTACCTGTTAACATAACATCAAATTGTTTTGGATTTGCTATTAGTTGCATAGCAGCATTATCTACATACATATGAGATAGTTCAACTTCAGGATATTCTTTTGCTACTTGCTCAACCGTTTCTCTCCATAATTGACTTACATCTAAAACATTTGCTTTATCTATTGAACATACTCGTTTATCTCTTTTCATAGCCAATTTAAAAGCAACATGAGCAATTCTTTCAATCTCTTCAACACTATAAACCATAGTGTTCCAACCTTTTTGTTCATCTTTTCCTGCTGGTTGACCAAAATAGATACCACCTATTAGTTCACGAACAACCATAATATCAACACCTTTGATAACTTCAGGTTTTAAACTAGAAGCATCTGCTAGTTCATCATATACAATAGCAGGTCGTAAATTTGCAAATACACCCATATTTTTTCTAAATCTTAAAAGTCCAGATTCTGGTCGTTTTTCTCTTGGTAGATTATCCCATTTTGGACCACCTATTGCTCCAAATAAACAAGCATCACTATTTTTAACACCATCTATTGTTTCTTGTGGTAGTGGATCACCTGTTTTATCATAAGCAATCCCACCCATTAAATACTCTTTATAGTCAAAAGTTATATCAAATTTTTGCCCAACAGCATTTAAAACTTTTATAGCTTCATCAACTATTTCAGGACCAATTCCATCACCTTTTATTATTGAAATATTATAAGTTTTAGCCATTGTGTGCTTCCTTTTTTGCATAATTCATCAACCCACCATCAGCTAAAAGCTCTTGCATAAAAGGTGGTATTGCAGTAAAATTATATGTTATATCTTTATCTACATCTTGTATAGTTCCTTTATCCAAATCTATACTGATTAGATCACCCTCTTTTATATTTTGTGCCTCTTTTAATTCAAATATAGGAAGCCCCATATTAAAAGCATTTCTATAAAAAATTCTAGCAAATGTTGGTGCAATAATTGCAGCAACTCCAGCAGCTTTTAAAGCAATTGGTGCATGTTCTCTACTACTACCACAACCAAAATTCTCACCAGCTACTATGATATCTCCTGGTTGAACTTTTGTAGCAAATGTAGGATCAGCATCCTCCATCACATATTTTGCTAAATGGTGTGGATCACTACTATTTAAATATCTAGCAGCGATAATCAAATCTGTATCTATATTATCTCCAAAGCTCCAAACTTTACCTGTAATTTTATTCATAAATATTTTTCCTACTCATTGTAATTTTGAGCGATTATATCTAAAATTTTAAAAAAAATAGATTAACTAATAAAAATTTTATAAAATTTGGGTATAATACATATCTTATATAAAAAGTCAAACTAATAATAAAAGGTCAATACACAAATGGCAAAACAAGATATCAATAAAGCACTTGAAAACTTAATAAAAGAATACAAAGATAGCACACTTACTTATGAAAGATTGAGTAAAATATTTCCCAAAGCACCATCAGTTAGTATTGTAAAAAAGATACTAGCACTTTGTCAGCTTTTTAATGTAACATTAATTAGTTCTAAAGAGGAAGCAAAAAGATTAAGTATCGCAGAGCAAAAGAAAAAAGCTGATGCAAGAAAAAAGATGTTAAATTCATCTGATTATGAATCTTATGATCTTCTAAATAAAAAAGAACTTTTAGAGTGGAGTCGATCAGATTCACCTGTGAGAATGTATCTAAGAGAGATGGGTAAAGTAAATCTTCTTACAAAAGAGGAAGAGATAGAGATTAGCAAACAAATAGAAAGTGGTGAAGATGCTATTTTAGATGCTATTTGTTCAGTTCCTTATCTTGTAGATTTTATACTTGAGTATAAAGATCCTTTAGTTAATAGAGAGAGAAAAGTTAAAGAGCTATTTAGAAGTTTTGATGATGAAGATGAAGATGATATAGTAGAACCAGATGAGATTATTGAAGAGAATGAAGATGAAAAATCATCTAAAAAAGGTCAAAAAAAACTTGATAAAAGAGGTCAAACAATAGTAGAAGCTTTTAAAAAAGTTGAAAAAGCAAAAAAAGATTGGATTAGATTTATCTCTAAAGAGAAAGCAAAAAGTGATAGTGAAGTTGATCAATTAGCTTTTAATCTAAATATATCTTTTAAGAAAAAAGTTTTAAAAGAAGCACTATTAGAACTTGGACCTACAAGTAAACTTATCAATGAGATAGTAAAAGCTATGGAGACTACACTTCAAAGTGATGAAGGGTTTGAATCTGAACTTAAAAGATTAGAATATAAACTACCACTTTTTAATGAAACTCTTATAGCAAATCATAAAAAACTACTAAGTAAAATTTTAAGCTTATCAAAAGTAGATATTATAGGTATGGTGCCAGAAGCTACTATGGTTAGCACATATATGGAGATCAAAAAATTATTCCAAACAAGAGAAGCTAGTAAAGGTGGTTTTGATCTAGAAGAGGAAGAACTAAAAGATGTTTTAGGGCAAATCAAACTTGGTAAAAAAATCACAGAAAAAGCTAAAACTAGAATGGCAAGAGCAAACCTAAGACTTGTAGTATCTATTGCAAAAAGATATACAAATAGAGGATTACCATTTTTAGATCTTATTCAAGAGGGAAATATTGGACTTATGAAAGCAGTTGATAAGTTTGAATACAAAAAAGGTTACAAATTCTCAACCTATGCAACTTGGTGGATAAGACAAGCAATTAGCCGTGCTATTGCAGATCAAGCAAGAACTATTAGGATACCTATTCATATGATAGAAACTATCAATAGAATCAATAAAGTTGTCCGACAAGGTATCCAAGAAGATGGTAAAGAGCCAGATTTAGAACAAATTGCAAAAGCAGTAGGATTAAGTATAGATAAAGTAAAACAAGTGATTAAAATCACAAAAGAGCCTGTATCACTAGATGCACCTATTGGTAATGAAGATGATGGGAAATTTGGTGATTTTGTAGCAGATGAAAAAGCAGCTAGTCCTATGGAAAATATTATGAAAGAGGATCTTCAAATGCAAATAGATCAAATCTTAGCACAACTAAATGAAAGAGAACAAGCGGTTGTAAGGATGAGATATGGTCTTATGGAAGATGAGAGTGATAGAACTCTTGAAGAGATTGGAAATGCTCTAAGTGTTACAAGAGAGAGGGTAAGACAGATAGAATCAAGTGCTATTAAAAAACTAAAACACCCAAAAGTTGGAAGAAATCTCAAAAATTATGTAGAGAGTTAATAGTTGCAAAAATATTTTAAAGCAAAAAGAAAATTACTTTTCCCTTTATCTATTTTATTATCTATTATTTTGCTTTTAGTAGCAAATATGATATATGTGCAATATGATAAAGTTAAAGCATTAAAATCTTTAAATAATGATATTATTTTAGCTGTTAGTATATCTAGATTTGTTCATTCTACCCAAAAAGAGAGAGGTTTATCATCTGGGTATCTATCTAATAATGGTAAAAAATTTCATTTACAACTTTTAACACAACGAAATACAACAAATAGACGAATATTACATTTAAAAAAAGTGATTAAATCTATAAAAAATAAAAAAATTCTTTTTAAATTAAATCAAGCACTCAATACTTTAAATAAATTAGAAATAATTAGAACAAAAATTGACAACCTCCAAATCACATATATAGATGGTATAAAATTTTATTCCAAACTAAATAATGAATTTTTAAATATTATCCCTAATAAATCCATACCCAATTAGACAACAAGCCAAATTACTCTATAATTAG
>CAJXII010000048.1 GCA_913054415.1 uncultured Arcobacter sp. | reverse complement strand
CTAATTATAGAGTAATTTGGCTTGTTGTCTAATTGGGTATGGATTTATTAGGGTTGATTATAATAAGTAGTTATTTCAAATAAGACAATTTTTATCTTAATTAGGTTAAAATTTCTAAAATATAAAAAAGGTAATATTATGGAAGTATATTTAGATAACAATTCTACAACTTCATTAGATCCTAAGATTAAGGATATATTGTGTCAAACAACCGATATATTTGGTAATGCAAATGTAATCTATAAGCAAGGAATTGATACAAGAGCAAAACTAAATGAAGCTTATGATAAAGTTTATGATAGTTTAAATGCCAATGATGATGATGATATTATCTTCACATCTTCAACTACAGAGGGTAACAATGCAGTAATCAAAACATTTTTAGATCTGTTTTTAAAAGGCAGTGAAAAAAATCATATCATTGCATCAGTTGCTGAACATGCAAGTATTAAATCTCCTTTGAACTATTGTAAAAGTTTTGGTATGGAGGTAACTTATCTTGGAACAAATGAAGATGGTTTAATAGATTTAGATGAACTAAAATCTGCTATTACTAATAAAACAGCATTAATTACAATTTTAACAGCTTCAAATGAAACAGGTGCAATTCAACCTATTAAAGATATAGCAAAAATAGCTCAAGGTCAAGGGATCCCTTTTCATACAGATGGGGCTCAAGCAATAGGAAAAATAAAAGTTGATCTGCAAGATTTAGGAGTTGATTATTTTACTTGGTCAGCACATAAATTTCATGGACCAAAGGGAGTTGGTGGTCTTTTTATAAAAGCAAAAGCACCATTTGTGCCACTTATTCATGGAAGTAAAAATGTGATGGGCGGAAAAAGATCTGGAAGTATCTATAATAATGGTATTTTTGCTATGGCTCAAGCTATTGAAGATGCAAATTCTGATATGAATATAGCATATATAAAAAACCATATAGGAGCTTTAAGAGATAAACTTGAAGATGTTATTTTAAGCATACCAGATACAAAATCTTATGTTCCAAAAGATAAAAGATTAAATAATATTGTTGTTGCTTCTTTTAGAGGAATTGAAGGTGAAGCGATGCTTTGGGATATGTATCAACATGGTATATCTATTTCTACAGGAAGTAGTTGTAGTAGTGAAGATTTAGAAGCTAGTGCAGTTGTAGAAGCTTTGGGAGAAAAAACAGAGATAGCAAATGCTACTGTTATGTTTGCATTAAGTAAATTTACTACACATGAAGAGATAGATTATGTGATTGAAAAATTACCTAAAATTGTTGAACGAATTAGAAGTATATCTATGACTTATGCTAAACAAGAAGCATTTAGTGCATATATAGAAGAGCATTAGAGAGAAAGTGGTAGATATATCAACTATCTGCTAAATAAGGCAAACTTCTGTTTGCCCTTTAGGATTTGCTTCTTTAGATAGAACTTTGTTCTATCGTTAAAAGAAGACATTAACTATAAGGTCCCTTTGAAAATGGGACATTTTAAAAGGAGAAAAATTTATGGCAAGAAACGATTTAGTAAGTGGAAATGTATGGGAACAATACAGTAAAAAAGTTCAAGATAGAATGAATAATCCTGTAGCTATGGGAGAGTTAACTCAAGAAGATGCCAAAAGACTTGGTGGAAGATTGATAGTTGCAGATTTTGGAGCAGAAAGTTGTGGAGATGCTGTGCGACTTTATTGGGTAGTTGATGAGAAAACAGATAAAATATTAGAATCAAAATTCAAATCTTTTGGTTGTGGAACAGCTATTGCTTCTAGTGATGCTATGGCAGAGCTTTGTGTAGGAAAAACAATAGATGAAGCGATCCATATTACAAACCAAGATGTAGAAGCATTTTTAAGAGATGATGAGGAGACTCCTGCAGTTCCTCCTCAAAAGATGCACTGTTCAGTTATGGCTTATGATGTTATACTTGAAGCTGCTGCTCAATATAAAGGTGTTGATAGGGAAACACTAACAAATGCAGATATTGTTTGTGAGTGTGCAAGAGTTACCAAACAAGAAGTTATTGATGCGATAAAAACACATGATATAAAAGAGGTGGAGCAAATTATAGAAATTACAAAAGCTGGAAGCTACTGTAAATCTTGTATCCGTCCTGGTGGACATGAGCCAAAAGATATATATCTTGTAGATATCTTAGCTGAGGTTAGAGAACAAATAGATAGAGAAAAATTAGAAGCAGCAGCACAAACTACACAAAGTGGTGAGAACTCTTTTGATAAAATGACAATGGTTCAAAGGATAAAAGCTGTTGATGTAGTAATAGATGAGTATATCAGACCAATGCTAGTAATGGATGGTGGTGATATGGAGATAATTGATATTAAAGAAAACCTTCCATATTATGATATCTATATTAGATATTTGGGTGCTTGTGGTAGTTGTGCTAGTGGAAGCACAGGAACACTTTATGCAATTGAAGCAACTTTAAGACAAAAAGTTGATGAAAATATAAGAGTTTTACCAGTTTAGTTTTTATTTTGGCAAGGTTTTTAACCTTGCTTTTTTATAGATTTGTTTTTAAATACTCTAGGGCTTTTGTTTTAGCCTCTTGGATTTTTGATGGATCTTTACCACCTGCTTGAGCAAAGTCGGCTCTACCACCGCCTCCACCACCTACAATAGGAGCAATTTGTTTAATCCAATCACCAGCTTTAATAGAGCTATTTTTACTACCAGCTACAAGCATAACTTTATCGCCTTTTTGTTGTAGTAAAAGTATTGCTATTTTATCATTGCCATTTTTTAGGTCATCTACAAGTTTTTTTAAGTCACCTTGATTAACAATATCAACTATTACTTTTGTATCGCCTATTGTTTGTTCGTTTAGTTCGGTATTGATATTCTCTGAAGCATTAGCTAATTCAGTTTTGAGTTTTTTAATTTGATCTTTTAGTTTAGTAACCCCTTGTTTTAAATCATTTGTTTTTAACTCTTTTGAAAGTTCATTAACAGTTGTCATAAATGATTTAGCATATTTTATAGCACTCATACCACAAACTGCTTCTATTCTTCTTACTCCAGCACTTACACCACTTTCTTTTACTATATAAAAACTTCCTATTTCACTTGTATTTTTAACATGTGTCCCACCACAGAATTCCGTGCTAACATCTCCAAACTGAACTACTCGGACGATATCTCCATATTTTTCACCAAACATAGCAATAGCACCTTTAGTTTTAGCTTCCTCTATAGGCAACTCCTCTATATTACTATCGATACTATGAGCTATCATAGAGTTTACTAAATCTTCCACTTCTCTAATTTGTTGTTCACTCATAGCTTTAGGATATGTAAAGTCAAATCTTAATCTTGTGCTATCGTTTAAACTTCCTGCTTGTGCTACTGTATCAGATAAAACAATTTTTAAAGCACTTTGTAATAAGTGTGTAGCACTATGATGTTTTGCTATCTCTTCTCTTTGCACAACAATAGCATCTACACTTTCCCCAACTTTCAAAGTTGAATCTATAATTTTCACTTTTGATAAATTAAGATCAAAAAATTTCTCTGTCGATAAAACTTGTGCTATATGCCTTTTGTCTTCTAATACTCCAGTATCTCCACTTTGCCCACCACTTGTAGCATAAAATGGCGTTTTATCTAGCATCACCCAACCTATTGTATTTTTATTCAAAATATCTACTTGATTGAAATTTTCATCTAATAAAGCGACAATTTTACTTTGTGATGAGATATGTTCATACCCTATAAATTGGTTTTTTCCTACTGTTTCTAGTATCTTTTTAAAATCTCCATCTTTTGCTTTATCTCCACTTCCTTTCCAAGCAGATTTTGCTTTTGTTCGTTGTTGTTGCATAAGTTCGTCAAATCTTTTTTGATCAACTTGTAACCCTTTATCTCTTAACATATCTTGTGTTAAATCTAAAGGAAAACCATAAGTATCATATAGTTTAAAAGCTACATCTCCAGAGAAAATATCTTTTGTTTGTTGTAGCTCTTTATCAAATATATCCATACCAATATCTATAGTTTTAAGAAATCTTTGCTCCTCTAAAGATAGTTGCTCTTTAATATACTCTTTTTGCTCTTTTAATGCTGTATAATGTTCCCCCATCATATCACATAGTGTATCAAATAGTTCACACATAAAAGGTTCTCTAAATCCTAAAAGATAACCGTGTCTAACAGCTCTTCTTAAAATTCTTCTATTAACATAAGGTCGCCCCTCATTTCCAAAAAGTATCCCTTGAGATAACATAAAAGATACTGCCCTTAAATGATCTGCTATAACTCTGAAGCTTCCTATATTTTCACTATTTGTATTTTTATTGCTCATAAGCTCTAGTTTTTTAATAAGTGGAGTAAAAGATGATGAATCAAAATTATTGAAAACACCTTCTTTAATAGCGATAACTCTTTCAAGTCCCATACCTGTATCTATAGATGGTTTAGGTAATGGATGTAGATTTCCATCTTTATCTCTATCATATTGCATAAAGACAAGATTCCATATCTCTAAAAATCTATCTCCTTCTCCACCCATTTTATCTTCAGGTGAATTAAAATTCTCTTCACCTTGATCATAAAAAATCTCACTACAAGGCCCACAAGCTCCTGTATCTCCCATAGACCAGAAGTTATCTTTATCACCAAATCTTAAAATTCTATCTTCACTAATATGCTCTTTCCATAGATCATAAGCTTCATCATCATTTGTATGCACTGTAACCCATAGTTTTTCTATAGGTAGTTCTAAATTTTTTGTTATAAATTCCCAAGCATAAGCTATTGCATCTTTTTTAAAATAATCCCCAAATGAAAAATTTCCCAACATCTCAAAAAGAGTATGATGTCTTGCTGTATAACCTACATTTTCTAAATCGTTATGTTTTCCACCTGCTCTAATACATAGCTGACAACTTGTCGCTCTAGGGTTACTAGGGATTGGCACTGCACCTGTAAATATATCTTTAAACTGCACCATTCCAGCATTTGTGAACATCAGTGTAGGATCATCAGGCACCAATGGCATAGAACCAACTACCGTATGCCCTTTATCTTTAAAATATTCTAAAAATTCTTTTCTTACATCCATTATTGTTACTCCACTAATATAGTGGGTAATTTTATCTAAAAAATACTTTATTATCTATAGATTAGAATAACTTTTTATTTTTTATGATTATTTCATAAATCCAACTTTTTTATCTTTATCAAACATACTTTTTTGCTCTTTTTGTATCTCTTGTATAAAATCATTAATTGTAAAAAGTGGCTCATCTTCAATAGCTAATTTATAAGCAGTATTTTTTATGATTAACTCTATTTGTCCGCCAGTTAGGTTATATTTTGCTAGTTTTGATATATCAAAATCATCTTGAAGTGGAAGATTTTTAGGCAATAAAAAATCCCAAAGTTTTAATCGTTCAGATTCATCTGGTTTTTTAAACTCTATTTTATAGTTAAATCTTCTTGAAAAAGCTTTATCGATATTATCTAAAAGATTTGTAGTAGCTATTAGGATACCATCAAATCTTTCGATCTGTTCTAAAAATATATTTTGCATCTGATTGTGCATCTTATCACTACCGCTTGAGCTACCACTTACACGGTTGCTTAAAAATTGATCTGCTTCATTTAGTAAAAGTATAGGCTCACTTTTAGTTTTGTTTGCTAACTCTTTATACTCATCAAATATTTTTCTAACATTTTTTTCACTCTCACCTACATACATAGATAATATTTTACTACAATCAAAACTTAATACCTGTTTTTTAAGTGATTTAGCAAGAGCTAAAGCGGTGATAGTTTTACCAGTTCCTGCTCCTCCATAAAAGATTATTTTGGCATCTATACCTTTTCTTTTATCTTTTATCCCCCACTGTTTTAAACGGTTTATTACAGTTTTATCTACTTGTTTTAAAAGTGTATCGATAGTCTCTTTTGTTTTTTGATTTAAAACTATTTGATCTAAAGATTTTTTTGGTTCTATTAGTTCAAAAATCTCTTGCTCTTTGATAAGCATATCTAGTTTTATCTTTTGTTGCCGTTTTGTTTTTTTAGATGGATGAGAGATTTTATATAGTATATGTTCTGGTATAAAAAAGTTACGATTTATACCTCCAAATGGGGTAAGCATCTCATCATAATCTATTAGGCCATTGGATATTAGTTTTCCACTCTCTTCTAGTAGGCTTCTATATTTTATTTTCTCATAATCATCATTTGATATAAGTTCAAGCAATAGATTCATATCTCTTGTAACCTCTTCAGTTCCCCCATACTCCTCTTTTAGAAGTATTAAAAAAATCATCTGCTCTTTTTGTGATAGTTGATACTCTTTGAAAAAATCCTCTAGCATAATAGGGGTTTTTGTAGCTTTTAATCTTTGTGTAATCCTATTTTCAAGTAGGGTAAGTTTAGTTTTTAATCTATTGATATTAGGAGAGTTTTCATCAAAATTATGTTTGATAATATTTAATTTTTGTGCCAAAGAGATTTTGAAAAATTGATCTTGTAGATATTCTAAATGATCGTTGTATGGTGTAATCTCTGGCAATACAAGATCAAGTGAGCCATCTTCTAAAAGTTTTAAAAAAGCACTACTTAAAGCAATAGATGAATTTATCAGTTCTAATTTTGCAATATCATTTAGTTTGAGATGGTTTAGATTGATTTGCACAATCCAACCCAATTCAAGTAGATTTTTAATAACATCTATATTTTTTAGATGCTCTAGTTTATCTATATCATAAAACTCAGATAATATTGTAATAACCGAAAGGGCATCTATACCTATAATATATTGTTTTGTAATATATTGTAGGATTTTTGCTTCCTCTTTGGTGCATTTTAGTTGTGAAAAAAGTTTATTTTTTTCAATATCAGTAGCTTCTAAAAACTCTATAATATTTTGCATATTTCCCCTTTGGTTTATATCTTATAATCTATCTTAAAAAGATATGGTCTTATATTCTTTGGTATTTTTTTTACTCTTGCTTTCTCTTTAAATTTTTTATCCATAGTTATATCTATCTTTGGAGCTATATAGATTTTATTATCTATAATCGATACAGCTATTTTATCTTGGATAATAATCTCTTTTTGTTTGAGTATCTCATCTCTTGTGTTTTTGGATATTAAGATTCCTCTTTTTTTAAGATCCTGATCTATTAGTCTAATAGCAATATTTTCATCACGGTTAAACTCATAGATACTTAACTCTTTTTCTATAAAAGATTTGGTATTACTAAATAGTGATTTAACATCTTTTTGTAAATATATAAAACTTTTTTTAACTCCATTTGAGTATTGGTTGATAAAATTATTACTAAAATTCGCTCTTATATCATTTCGTTTATATTTTTTATCAAAATTTGATTGATCTATAAAATATTTTATACCTTTGCTATCAAGCTCATCTTGTAGCTCTTGTTTTGTATAATCTAAAAGTGGACGAATCAATATATAACCATCTCTTTGCTCTTGCTCCTGTAATCCTAATAATTCATTTAAACCAGCACCTTTTGATAGTTGCATCAAAAACCATTCAAATTTATCATTGAGTTGATGAGCTGTTAGTAGCACATCATAGTTGTCCTGCTTGATAATATCTTCAAAAAAGTTATATCTAAAATCTCTAGCTATTTTTTCACTAAATTTATCATCTTTGCCGAACTCTTTTATAAAACATTTTTTATTGTATGTTTTTGCTAGATATTTAGCATAAGCAACCTCTTCTTTACTTTGTTGTCTTTGGTTATAATCTACTATTGCTATATCAAATTTTATATTAGAAGACAACAATTTAAAAAATAGTGCGGTAGAATCAACTCCACCACTAAAAGCCAAAAGATTATGTGTCTGAGATAATTGTTGCAAGTAGTTTATCTCCTGCTAGTTGTGTTACTTGGGCAGTATATATTTTGCCAAACTCAATAGGTGTTGATAGTTGGTTGTCATTGATATATATCTCCCCATCAATATCTAAAGCCCATCTAATATCTTTGGCACTTAAAAGATATTCATGCTCATCGCTATATTTTTCAACTACAACTTTTATAGTTTTTCCCACTTGTTTTTCTAAACTTTTTTGGGTAGTTTGTTCTACTATATTACCTAAAATCTCTGCTCTTTGATCTATGATTGTTTGATCGATTTTATCTTGGGCATTGTATGCATAAGTTCCCTCTTCATCACTATAACTAAATACATTTACTCTATCAAATTCAAACTCTTTTACCCAATTGCATAGCTCTTCAAACTCCTCTTGAGTTTCACTTGGATAACCTACTATAAAGGTGCTTCTTATAAAACTATTTTCAACTTTTTTCATAGCATCCATAAGCTCTTTTAGTTTTTGAGATCCTTTACCTCTTCTCATCTTATTTAGTATTCTTGAGTTTATATGTTGAAGTGGCATATCGTAATAGCTATGAAAAATATTACTTTTTGCAATAGTATCTATTAGATCTAGTGTAGTAGTAGATGGGTAAAGATATAAAATTCTAGCACTTTTGACACCATTGATTTTTTCAATCTCTTTTATTAATCTTTGTAACCCATCATTTATATCAAAATCTCTTAAATATGAACTACTATCTTGAGATACAAATGAAAAATCAAAATATCCTTGTGATACTAAATATTTAACCTCTTTGGTAATACTTTCTAACTCTCTTGAGTGAAGTTTACCTTTAAAAGATGGTATAGCACAAAAGCTACAAGTTTGATTACACCCTTCACTTAGTTTGATATAAGCATGGTATGATGATCCTGTGATAACTCTTTCGTTTTCTTGAGAAGCTAAAAAAACCTTTTGTGAGAATTGTGTTCTTTTCTCTTGCACTAATTTATCTATTTGATCATAATCCCCCACACCTGTAAATATATCAACCTCTACAAGTTCATCTTGAAGCTCTTGTTGATATCTTTGTGTTAAACATCCAGCCATTACTAAAACAGATTGCTCTTTTCTTTGATTATGAAGATCAAAAATTATATTTAAACTCTCTTGTTTTGCACTCTCTATAAATCCACAAGTATTGACAATAATCAGATCTGCTTGAGATACATCATCTGTAATTGTATAATCTTTTAGTTTTGCTAACATCACTTCACTATCTACTAGATTTTTGGTGCAACCTAAACTAACTAAATGTAATTTTTTATCCATTTGTTTTCCTATATTGTGTATTGATCTCTACCATTTTGTTTTGAGTGGTAAAGTTTTTTATCTGCTTGATTATATATATCTCTTGGTAGTAGATTGTATTTTGATTTATCACAATACACTACACCCATACTAAGAGTTAAATATCCTGTTTGACTTGCTTTGTGTGCTATTTTTAAACTTGCTATATGTTTTTTTAATTGTTCTAGCATAAATTTGATATAGTTAAGATTTGTATTAAATATAACTATTCCAAACTCCTCTCCACCTAGTCTAAATACAAACTCGTAATCTTTTTTAAAAATATCATCTAAAGCAAAAGCTACTTTTTTAAGGGCAATATCTCCAGCATCATAACCATAAGTATCGTTGTATTGTTTGAAAAAATCTATATCTATCATCACAAATACACTATTTATATTGTTCTCTTTGCTTATTGGGATAAATTGATCAAAGATTTTATCAAAATATTTCCGATTGTAAAGTTTTGTTAAACCATCTGTATTTGCTTCTACTTTATACTTTTGGTTTAGTATCTCTAGGTCTTTTGTGTATCTATTGTGTATATAAAGTATCCAACTAGATATAACAACAGTAAATAGTATCACTACTATTTGTATATATAAAAGATAGCTTTTCATAGAGTTATATTTTTGTAAAAATTTTTTCCTTTGTTCATAAGCAGAGTTTTTCTCATATTTGATAAGATATGTGATACTATATAGACTTTTTTGAATATTTTTAAAATGTTTTTTCCTAAAAGATAATAATATTTGCTTATTGATCTTTTTGATTATTTGTTTCTCTTTTTGTGTTTTATATTGTTTGA
>CAJXII010000047.1 GCA_913054415.1 uncultured Arcobacter sp. | reverse complement strand
ATACTTTTTTAGAATTGGATGGTAGATTTTATATTATGGATTTATTTGGGTTAATAAGTTAGATTATTATAAAATATGAAAATATCGTAAAATAACATAGGAGAAAAATATGTCAAATAAATATAGATTGGTTACAAGAAGTGATATGGATGGTTTGGTGTGTGCTGTTATACTTAAAAGTATAGATTTGATTGATGATATAGTTTTTGTGCATCCAAAAGATATGCAAGATCAAAAAATAGAGATAACATCAAATGATATTATCACAAATCTACCTTACTACAAAGAGGCTCATTTAGTATTTGATCACCATGAAAGTGAAGCTATGAGAAACTCTGAAGCAGACAACTATTTCATAGATGCAAAAGCTCCAAGTGCAGCTAGAATTGTATATGAATATTACGGTGGTGCCGAAAAATTACCGCAAATATCTGAAGAGATGATGATAGCAGTTGATAAAGCTGATTCAGCACAATTTACAAAAGAGGATATTTTAAATCCACAAGGTTGGGAACTTCTAAGCTTTTTAATGGATAGTAGAACTGGTCTTGGAAGATTTAGAGATTTTAGAATATCAAATTATCAACTTATGATGGATCTTATAGATTATTGTCTAAATCATGATATTGATGATATTATGAAACTTCCTGATGTAGTAGAGAGAGTTGAACTATACAATAAGTATGCTCAAGAGTTTAAAGATCAAATCCAAAGATGTTCAACTGTGCATAAAAATCTTGTAGTTTTAGATCTAAGAGATGAAGAGATCATATATCCAGGTAATAGATTTATGATATATGCACTATATCCTCAAACAAATATCTCTATCCATGTGATATGGGGATTTCAAAAACAAAATACAGTATTTGCAACAGGTAAATCTATACTAAATAGAACTTCAAATACAAATATTGGAGAGCTTATGTATAAATATGGTGGTGGTGGTCATAATGCCGCTGGAACTTGTCAAATAGATAATGATAAAGCTCAAACAGTTTTAGATGAACTAATAGAAGCTATCACTAATGATGGATAATTTAAGTCCTATTTTGATATAATCCCAAAAAATATAAAAAAGGAAAAATAATGTTTCACGAATACAGAGATATAGTAACTGAACTAAAAAAAGAGAATGCTCATTTTAAAAAAATTTTTGAGCAACACAATGAACTTCATGATAAGTTAGAAAAAGCAGAACAAGGTGGAGTTGATCATATCGACCCAATAGAGATAGAGAGAATGAAAAAAGAAAAATTAAGCTTAAAAGATCAAGCTTATGCTATGATTATAGAGTATAAAAAAGCTCACTCTTAATCACAAGGTAGAGATTATCTCTACCTACTTCAATTTTATTACTACACTAATAACTTATCAAATCTGATAAGATTTATGCACTTTTTAAGACAAATTTCGATAAAATAAAGTTATTTTACAAAAAGGCAATTTCAAATGGATAATCTTTTTCAATCACAAGATATAGTAGATGTAAAGATAGAGGATTCTATCAAAGCTTCATATTTAGACTACTCTATGAGTGTTATTATCGGTCGGGCATTACCAGATGCTAGAGATGGATTAAAACCTGTGCATAGAAGAATACTTTATGCTATGCATGATCTTAACATCACATCACGATCACCATATAAAAAATCAGCAAGAATTGTTGGGGATGTTATAGGTAAATACCATCCACACGGTGATACATCAGTTTATGACGCTCTAGTAAGAATGGCACAAGATTTTGCTATGAGAGTTCCACTTATAGATGGTCAAGGAAACTTTGGATCAGTTGATGGTGACAATGCTGCTGCTATGAGATATACAGAAGCTAGAATGTCAAAACTTAGTGAAGATTTACTAAAAGATATAGATAAAGATACAGTAAATTATATACCAAACTATGATGATACTACAAAAGAACCAGCAGTTTTACCTACTAGAATGCCTACACTTTTAGTAAATGGGAGTGAAGGTATTGCAGTTGGTATGGCTACAAAAATACCACCACACAACCCTACAGAGATTTTAGATGGTTTATTACATCTTTTAGAAAATCCTACAGCTTCATCTGAAGAGTTGATGCAATATATCACAGGTCCTGATTTTCCAACAGGTGGGACAATATTTGGAAGAAAAGGGATAGTTGATGCTTACACTACAGGAAGAGGTAGAGTTAAAATAAGAGCAAAACATCATCTTGAAACAAAAGGGAAAAAAGAGATTATTGTTTTAGATGAGCTACCATATCAAGTAAATAAATCAAGATTAATAGAAGCTATAGCAGACCTTGCAAAAGATAAAAATATTGAAGGTATTAGTGAAGTAAGAGATGAATCAGATAGAGAGGGAACAAGAGTTGTAATCGAACTAAAAAAAGATGCAATGTCAGAGATTGTGATGAACAATCTTTATAAACAAACTCAACTTGAAGTAACTTTTGGGATTATACTTTTAGCTGTTCATAACAAAGAACCAAAAATATTCAAACTAAACGAGATATTAAATATCTTCTTAAATCATAGAAAAACAGTGATTATTAGAAGAACAATATTTGATCTTGAAAAAGCAAAAGCTAGAGCTCATATTTTAGAGGGTCTAAAAATCGCTTTAGATAATATTGATGAAGTTGTTAAAATTATAAGAGCTAGTGCAAATGATAGTGAAGCAAATGAAAAATTATGTTCTACTTTTAATTTATCTGAAATTCAAGCAAAAGCTATCCTTGATATGAGATTAGGACGACTTACAGGACTTCAAAGAGAAAAACTAGAAGCTGAACTAAAAGAGCTTATGGAACTTATTGCTTATCTTGAAGAGATTTTAAGAAGTGAAATCAGACTAAATGAGATTATCAAAGAGGAACTTGAAGAGACAAAAGAGAAATATGCACAAGATAGAAGAACAGATATTGAAGATAGATATGATGATATAGATATGGAAGATCTAATACCAAATGAACCTATGGTTGTTACTATAACACATAATGGTTATGTAAAAAGAGTGCCTATTAAAGCTTATGCAAAACAACGAAGAGGTGGTAAAGGTAAGATAGCTGTAACTACCCATGATGATGATTTTATAGAGAAATTTTTTGTAAGTAATACTCACGATACACTTATGTTTGTTACAAACTTTGGACAACTTTATTGGTTGAAAGTTTATAGAATCCCAGAGGGTGGAAGAACTGCAAAAGGTAAAGCAGTTGTAAATCTTATCAACTTAAAAGAGAATGAAAAAATTATGGCAATTATCCCTACTACTGATTTTGATGAATCTAAATCTTTAGCATTTTTCACTAAAAATGGTATCATTAAACGAACTGCTTTAAGTGATTTTAGCAACATCAGATCAAATGGTGTAAGAGCTATTGTGCTTGATGAAGATGATGAGATCGTAACTGCTGCTATTACTTATCCTGAATCTAAATATCTTATGATATTCTCAGCTTATGGGCAAGTTATTAGATTTGATATAGATAAAACTAGATGTCAAGGTAGAACCACAAGAGGGGTAAGAGGTATCAAATTCAAAATAGAATCTGATTATGTTGTAGATGCTGAAGTGATAGAAAATGAACAACAAGAGCTTTTAACTGTAAGTGAAAAAGGTGTAGGAAAACGAACAGAAGTTGAAGCATATAGACTTACAAATAGAGCAGGAAGTGGAGTAATATCTATGAAACTTAGCCCTAAAACAGGTAAAACTGTAGTAGGAAATGTTTTAGTAGATCCTACTCAAGATCTAATGGCACTAACAAGTGTAGGTAAGATGATAAGAGTAGATATGGCAACTATTAGAAAAGCTGGAAGAAATACAAGTGGTGTAACAATAGTAAATGTTGATAAAGGGGATAAAGTAGTATCTATTGCTATGTGTCCAAAAGAGAATGAAGAAATAGAGTTAGATGAAGAGGGAAACCCTATTAAAATTATCACACAAACAGAACAAGAAGATACAAAAAACGATAATCAACCAGCTTCAATATTAGATATAAAAGATGAGGAAACTAAATAATGAGTATGAAATTTAATGTCGCTGTTGTAGGTGCAACAGGAGCTGTAGGAGAAGAGTTATTTAGAGTAATGGAAGAGTTAGATTTTCCTGTAAATAATCTAATCCCATTAGCTAGTGCTACAAGTGTAGGTAAAAATATAACTTTTAAAGATAAAGAATATAGTGTAATAGAACTTACAAATAGTGTATTTGAAGAATATGAAGTTGATATTGCATTTTTTAGTGCTGGTGGTAGTGTAAGTGCAAAATTTGCTCAATACGCAGTAGAAGCTGGAGCAGTAGTAATAGATAATACTTCACATTTTAGAATGGATGATGATATACCATTAGTAGTGCCTGAAGTTAATCCACAAGATATTGAACTTTGGAAAAACAAAGGTATTATTGCAAATCCAAATTGTTCTACTATTCAAATGGTTTTAGCTTTAAAACCACTTGATGATCTATATGGGATAAAAAGAGTAGATGTTTCTACATATCAAGCTACAAGTGGAGCAGGTAAAAAAGGGATGGAAGAGTTAGTGATGCAGATGCAAGATTTTTTTGCTTTCAAACTAGATGAAACAAAAAAAGAGGCTTTTGCACATCAAATAGCTTTAAATGTGATACCTCAAATAGATGTTGCTCAAGAGAATGGATTTACTAAAGAAGAGATGAAAATGGTAAATGAAACTCAAAAGATTATGCACAAATCTATGGCAATTGCAGCTACTTGTGTTAGAGTTCCTGTTTTACGAAGCCATAGTGAATCTATAACTATAACATTTGAAGATGATGTAGATGTAGATATTACAGATGTAAAATATGCTTTGGCAAATTTTCAAAATGTTGAAGTGATGGATGATCTAGCAAATGGGATATATCCTATGCCTATTATCTCAACTGATACAGATATAACTTTTGTAGGAAGATTAAGAAAAGATATTTATAGTCCTAATATGCTACATCTATTTAATGCCGCTGATCAAGTTCGAGTTGGTGCTGCTACAAATGCTGTAAGAATTGGTCTTAAATGGATCAAACTACAAGAAGAGGAAATATAAAATATGATTGAAGCTATTTTTGAAGGAGCTATTTGGCGAAGTAGATTTGTAGTTATACTTGCTGTTATCTTTGGGCTTGTAGGAGCTTTTGTTTTATTTACTGTAGCTTCTATGGATATTTGGGGAGTTGCTAAATATACATTTAATACTATTGTAACTCATGCTCACCCTGAAAAATTTCACGAAGATATAGTATCAGGTATCATAGGTGCTGTTGATCTATATCTTATAGCTGTGGTGATGTTTATTTTTTCATTTGGGCTTTATGAACTTTTTATTAGCGAGATAGATGAAGCTATGGGAGATGAAAAAACCAACAAAATCTTATCTATTCATAATCTTGATCAACTAAAAGATAAAATCGCCAAAGTTATCGTAATGGTGCTTGTTGTTAGCTTCTTCCAAAGAGTTTTACATACTGAGTTCCATACTGCTTTAGAGATGCTATATTTTGCACTTTCTATTGTCGCACTATCTGTTGGATTATATTTCCTAGGTAAAGTGGGCAAACACTAAAATCTTATTTTTATAAAATATTTCTAAAAAATATGTCAATTTGTCATATTTTTTAGTCTATTGAAATTTATATGCTAAAATTCTACTATACAAAACATCAGAAGGAGATATTATGAACGAAGAACAAAAAAAATCACTTGACTTAGCTATCAAACAAATGGATAAAGCTTTTGGAAAAGGGACACTTATAAGATTAGGGGATAAAGAGGTAGTTCCTGTAGAAGTTATCAAAACAGGATCACTTGGATTAGATTTAGCTTTAGGTGTTGGTGGATTGCCAAGAGGTAGAGTTATAGAGATATATGGACCTGAAAGTAGTGGTAAAACAACTTTAACTCTTCATGCAATAGCAGAATGTCAAAAGGCAGGAGGCGTTTGTGCTTTTATAGATGCTGAACATGCTCTTGATGTAATATATGCTAAAAATTTAGGGGTTGATACTGATAATCTTCTTGTATCTCAACCTGACTATGGAGAACAAGCACTAGAGATTCTTGAAACTGTTATAAGAAGTGGAGCAGTTGATCTAGTAGTAGTAGATAGTGTTGCAGCTCTTACTCCAAAAGTTGAGATAGATGGAGATATGGATGATATGCAAGTTGGTGTTCAAGCTAGACTTATGAGTAAAGCTCTTAGAAAAATTACAGGACTTTTAAATAAAATGGATACTACTGTAATATTTATCAATCAAATTCGTATGAAAATAGGTATGACAGGATATGGATCACCAGAAACTACAACAGGTGGTAATGCTCTAAAATTCTATAGCTCTGTAAGACTTGATATTAGAAGAATAGCTACACTAAAACAAGCTGAAGAGAGTATTGGAAATAGAACAAAAGTAAAAGTTGTAAAAAACAAAGTTGCACCTCCATTTAAACAAGTAGAATTTGATATTATGTTTGGTGAGGGTATCTCAAGAATGGGTGAGATTATTGATTATGGTGTAAAACTAGATATTATTGATAAAGCTGGAGCTTGGTTTAGTTATAATGATTCTAAAATAGGTCAAGGTAAAGAGAACTCTAAACAGTTCTTAAAAGATAATCCTGAACTTTGTCAAGAAATTGAAGCTAAAATATTAACTGCTATGGGTATCTCATCTGAAGAAACTCAAGAGAAAAAATAAATTATATACTATTTTATCTAGCAAGGTTTTTGCCTTGTTAGATATTTATTACTGGAATAATAAACCTATTTAAACCAATTTTTTACTTTTTCAAACATACTAGAAAAACTATCTTCATGAGGTTTACTCTGAACTCCAAAACTATCTTGTAATTTTTCTAAAAGTTCTGTTTGTTCAGCATTTAAAGATGTAGGATATTTAATCTTAATTTGAACTATAAAATTACCTCTTCCGTAACCATTAACATTTTTAACACCTTCATTTCTAAAAGTAAATTGTTTTTTATCTGGTGTTCCTGCTGGTATTTTTAGTTCAAGTTCCCCTTTTAAACTTGGAACTTTTAAAGTAGCCCCTAAAGCTATTTGTGTGAAAAATACAGGCACTTCAAGATATATATCATCATCATGTCTTACAAAATGTTTATCTTCATTGACCACCATACTAAGATATAGATCTCCTCTAGTGCCATTTGGTGCTATATTTCCTTTGCCTGAAACTCTAATTCTATTGCCATTATCTACACCTTCTGGTATTTTTACTTCAAAGCTATCTGTAACCTCTTCATATCCTTTACCATTACAATCTGGACACTTAGCTCCTATACTTTGACCTGATCCATGACAATCTGGACAAGTTTGAGCAAATGTCATAAATCCTTGTCGCATATGAACTTGCCCTTGTCCATGACAAGTGCTACAAGTGCTTAGTTTTCCACCTTTTGCACCTGTTCCTTTACAAGATTTACAAGCTGTTTTATATTTGTATTTTATCTCTTTATCACATCCAAAAATAGCTTCATTAAACTCTAGCACTATTTGAATCTCTGTATCGAGATTGTAGTTATAAGTTTTTCTTTGTTGAGATCTTCGTCCACCACCAAAGCCACCAAACATCTCTTCAAAAATAGATCCTAAATCTTCAAAACCACCACTAAAGCCACCATGTCCTTGTCCATGACCTTCTAAACCTTCTTTCCCATATCTATCATAGATTTGCCGTTTTTCATCATCACTTAATACTTGATATGCTTCATTGACTGCTTTAAAATTCTCTTCTGCTTCTTTATCATTAGGATTTTTATCTGGATGATATTTCATCGCCATTTTTCTATAAGCTTTTTTTATGATACTTTTATCGGCATCCCTTTGCACTTCTAAAATTTCATAATAACATTTATCAATCATATATTACCCCTAATAATTTTTTAACATTTTGTCGCGATTTTATCTAAATTTAGATAAAATTCAAATATGAAAAAAGGTTTAGAAAGATTTTATGATTTAGTAGAGAGTTTTGAAGCATTGCCAACTATTGGTAAAAAATCTGCTTTACGACTAGCATACTATATAATCAATGACAATAAATATGCTGGATTAAAAATAGCTCATAGTATAGAAAATGCTATCAAACATATCAAAAAATGCACACATTGTCATTGTATTAGTGAAAATGAAGTGTGTGAAATATGTATAGATACCACTAGAGAATCACATCTATTATGTATAGTCCAAAATGCAAAAGATATATTTACTATAGAGGAATCTAAACAATACAAAGGCAAATATTTTGTTTTGGATGAACTTGAGATATCACTTATAGATGATCTAATAAAACTAATTAAAACCAACAATATTACTGATATACTTTTTGCTATTACTCCTAGTTTATCAAATGATGCTTATATACTTTATATTGAAGATAGGCTTAAACAATTTAATATTAATTTTAGCAAAATTGCTCAAGGGATACCAACAGGAGTGAGTTTAGATAGTGTTGATATAATCTCTTTAGCAAAAGCAATAGATGGGAAAACAAAAATATGACACAAAGAATTATATGTCAAAAATGTAAATATTATTTTGTTACTTGGGAACCTGCTAGACCCTATGGATGTAAAGCATATAGTTTTAAATCAAAACTTATACCATCTATGGTAGTTAAAAATAGTAGTGGTATAGATTGCTCATTTTATCAACAAAAACAAAGTCAATCTTAGATATAATAACCTTATGAAATCAATACTTGAACATATTAAATTATTTGAAGAGAATAAAGCTACTATTATACATCTATGGATTAGCAATGATAATACTAAAATAGTGCTTAGAAAATATAATATTGATAATAAACTATTTTTAAAAGATTATGCTTTTGGTATTTTAGACTACTATATAGATGTAGTAAAAGATCAAGCACAAATCGGTAACTGTCCCGTTATTACCAAACTATTAAAGTTTTTACAAAATAAAAATATCAAAAGTGAAGAGTTATTTGCTATATGTATGGGGCTGAAATATGCTCTTATTAAATTTAGTTTTACCCAAAATATAGCATCTCAAGAGTTACTAGAACAACTAAACTATACTTTAGACGAAAACTTTAAAGGAGTGTTAAAGCAGTTCTCTACTTCATATACAGATGTTCAAAACAAGCTACATATTTCAGATGATATTATAGATAACAATGTGATTATGTCATCTACTGATCTAAAAGGTATCATCACTTATGTATCACAAGCATTTTCTAATATTAGTGGTTATACAAAAAAGGAACTAATAGGGCAACCTCATAGCATTGTCCGTCATCCTGATATGTCAAAAGAGGCATTTAAAGATTTGTGGCAAACTATTAAAAGTGGAAAAACCTGGAAAGGGGAAGTAAAAAATAGAAAAAAAGATGGTGGATACTATTGGGTATTTGCTACAGTTTCTCCCAATTATGATCAAGATGGAAATATCATAAGTTATTCTGCAGTTAGACAAGATATCACATCAAAAAAAGAGGTTGAAAAACAACAAAATATTATTATCGAACAATCAAAATCAACTGCACTTGAAGAGATGATAACTATGCTTGCACATCAATGGCGACAACCACTTCAAGCAACTGCTATGCTTATACAACAACTCACTATAGAGAAGATGATAGATGGGCAAATCAGTGATGAAACACTTCAAAAAGTTACAGATGATACTCAAAAACAACTAAACTATATGAGTAAAACAATAGATGAATTTAGAGATTTCTTCAAACCTGATAAATCAAAAGAGAATATTAAAATTTCAGATCTTATCGAAAAAGCTCGAGATCTTATCGCTTATACTTTAAGAGTTGATGGGATTAAATTAAATATTACTATTAAAGATAATATAACTATGGATCTTCATACAAATGATGTGGTGCAAGTAATATTAAATATCGTGCGAAATGCTAGAGATGCACTAATGAGCAAAAAACAAGATCACAAAGAGATAAATCTTATAGCATATAAAGAGAATGATGATTTTGTGATAAAAATATCTGATAATGCAGGTGGAATACCCGAAGATATTATTAGTAAAATCTTTGATGCATATTTTAGCACCAAAAAAGGTAAAAATGGAACAGGTTTAGGCTTGTATATGAGTAGGAATATTATAGAAAATCATGAAAGAGGTTTTTTAACCGTATCCAATATAGAAAATGGAGCAGAGTTTAAGATAATATTACCAATCAATCAAGAGTAAATATAACTTTATTTTAAGCACTATCAGATATTTAGATAATGTTTAAAAAAGAGTTAGTAACTCAAATAAAAGCAAGATGATAGTTAAGTTTTATAATTTTAGTAAAACTTATATTTTAAAATATTATTAG
>CAJXII010000046.1 GCA_913054415.1 uncultured Arcobacter sp. | reverse complement strand
ATACTGCTTAAAATAAAGTTACTATTTTTTATATTATTTATTAGTGGAGTAATAATTTACCTTTACAATGATCCTCTATAATAGTTTTACTCATATAAAGCCCAAGTCCTGTGCCATCTTTTTTTGTTTTTGTTGAAAAATATGGATCAAAAATTTTATCTATTATATCTGATGGAACTCCTCCACCATTATCACTAACAGTAATAGATGTATCTAAAGCAACTATCTTGATTTTTGGATTTTTAATCTCTTTTTCTATTAAAATATCTTCAGCATTTTTAATAAGATTTAAAAGCACTTGTTTTACCTCATTTTCAAATGTCAATATCGGCTTATTACATTTTCTTTCAATATCTAATTGAATATTTTTGTTAATTAATGATACTTCAACAATAGATAAAACACCATTAATTAACTTATTAGAAGTTGTTTGTGTTTTTGTTTTATTGTCTTTAAAAAAGTTTCTAAAATCATCTATTGTGTAACTTAAATGCTGTGATAGATTTGATATTTTATCTGTAAGCAGTAAAATATCATCTTTATTAGTTTTATCAAGTTGTGCTTGTATATTTAATGCACTACTTGTTGAACTAATTGCAGCTAATGGTTGTCTCCATTGATGTGCTATCATACTGATCATCTCACCCATTTGAGCAAGTCTGCTTTGATGTAACATTTGTTGATCTTTGAGTTGATTTTTCTTTATCTCTTGCTGAACTTTAAGTTCCAAGTTATGAGTTAGGTGTTCTAACTCATGCTCACTCTTTTCTAACTCTCTATTTTTTATAGATAGATCATTATATAGCTCTTTAATATACTCCTCTTGTTGTTTATTATACCTAACATATAAAAATATAATAAATAAAATAAATGACACTATCAAAGCAGCTAAAATAAGCCTTTTTTTATTATTACTTGTTAATACCTCTGCAAATTTTGTTTGTGATAACTCTATATCTATAATACCTCTTAAATCTCCTATTTTATAGTCATAAGCTTGATCATAATTTTTTTGTATTATTTTTGGAGCATCTTTTTTCATCCCATGACATTTAAGACAAGTTTTTGTAATATATAATGGCTTTGAATAATAATATTTATCTTCTATTTGTTTAAATATATATTTTGTATTTTTATGATGATTAAAATAATTTATAGCTTCAAGTTGTCGTTTATTAGCTTGATTCTTAGGATTTCTAGGTCTATTTGATACTGTAGCAATTTTTGATCGTATATTTAAAGATGAAAACATTTTAGATATTTGATTGGTTGTTGATACTGGTAAACAGTGCATATTTGTTTTATCTAATATTATGCCATTTTTTATAAAAACATCTTGATAAGTAGTTCTAAAAGCTACTAAAAAATCTGCTATATCTTTTGCTTCAGATTTTATAGATAATCTTGATAAAGTATTACCCTCTTTATATTCTAAATATAACTTAGCACTTATTATTGATACTATAACAATAATAAAAAAAATAAAATTTCTATAATGCTTATTCATCTATAGCCTTTTTATAATACATTAATCTAACTTTTCAGGTTTTCCAAAATAATATCCTTGTGAAAAATCTACACCCAACTCTTTTAAGATGTTAAATATCTCTTCATTTTCTACATACTCTGCTATAGTTTTTAGCTTTTGTTTTTTAGCAAAAGCAACTATAGTTTCAACAATAGATTTTGAATATTTATTAGTTTGTATATTTTTTATCAGCGAACCATCTATTTTTAATATATCTGGTTGATAATCAAGTAATCTTTCAAAATTAGAATATCCTGAACCAAAATCATCAATCGCTATTTGCACACCCAACTCTTTTACATCTTGAATAAATTTGGTTATAGTATTAAAATCTTTAACTGCTTCATCTTCAAGAAGTTCAAAAACAACTCGTGAAGCATACTCTTTATATTCATTTAAAAGTTCAAGAATTTTATATCTTGTCGTTGTTTTTTCTATATCTAATGCTGATAAATTCATAGATATCTCTTTTGTAGTATTTTTTAGTGTTTCAAAAGAGTTTGCCAAAACTTTATAAGTGATTTGAGGATAATATTTACTTTTTTTAGATACATCTAAGAAAAAATAAGGTGATAACACCTTATTATTACTATCAATAAGTCGGACAAGAGATTCATATTTGATTACCTCTTGAGTTGTATTATCAATAATTGGTTGAAAATAAGATACAACTCTACCATCTTCTAAAGCAGATTTAACCATAGATATAGTTTTTAGATTTTCTTTAGCTTTATCATACTCTATTTGAGCAAAATAGTTTGCTATAATAAAATTTTGTTTTGTTTGTAAGAGTTGTCTAATCCCAAGTTTTGAACTTTCTAAAACTTGTGTTCCACTATAAACTATACTTGCTAATATAGATATCTCATACTCTATATTATCTATATTTATAATACTACCTTGTATATGTTGTTGTAACTCTTCAACTTTTTGTATAAATAACTCTTCATCTTCTACACATATTGATCTTTCATTTGTCATAGCATATTCGCCATTACCAAGCTGATAAACTTTGTCAAATTTACAATATTTCAATATTTCAAGTTCTAAATATTTAGCAACTTTTTGTTGAATATTTTCAAGTGTTTTATTATCATATATCTCTTCAAGTGTATTAAAATCTTCAAGTTTAAAATATATTACAATAGGTTCTTTTGCATTTTCTATAGCATCATCAAGCTGTTT
The DNA here is from genome assembly GCA_913054415.1 of uncultured Arcobacter sp. Classification (GTDB taxonomy): domain Bacteria; phylum Campylobacterota; class Campylobacteria; order Campylobacterales; family Arcobacteraceae; genus CAJXII01. The sequence goes on along the minus strand of CAJXII010000046.1, from coordinate 7,638 downwards.
TTTTGGATTCATAATCTGTGTAATATCGTGACTTAATGCTATATACTCTACAATATTACCCTCTTCATCTAAGATTGGCTTAACAGTTATATCTATATAGTAATTTTTACCATCTTTAGATAAATTTCTAATAATACCTTTATATAGATTTTTTATTTTTAACAGTATCCCACATATCTTCGAATATATGTTTTGGCATATCAGGATGTTTGATAATATTATGTGGTTTACCTATTAGCTCATCTTTTGTATAACCTGAGATTTTACAAAATTGATCATTTACATAAGTAATTTTACCTTGTGGATCTGCTTTAGATACTATAGAACTTTGATCAGTAACCTCTTCATACTCTTTTAAAAAATGTAGATGTTTTTGTGCTGTAGCAGTTAAAGTTAGTTTAGAAATAATTTTTTTAAGCACAGCTAAGAATTGTTTCATATCAATAGGTTTAAGTAAATATCCATCAACACCAAACTTAATACTATCCATAAAATATTCAGATTCATTATATGCTGATAATACTAAAATAGGAATATTACTATCTATTTTCCTTATACTTTCTATCATCTCAAGACCATTAAGTCTTGGCATATTAATATCTGTAAGAACTAAATCAAATTTTTGATGCTTTTGATTGGCTTGATCAAATTTTTCTAATCCCTCTTGACCATCATAGGCTATCTCAATATTATCAAAAAAGTTTTGTAAAACAGGTTGAATCGCTTCTCTTGCTTCTTTATTATCTTCAACATATAAAAGTTTTAGATTTTTAGTATATTTTAAAATTTGCTTTATATCTATCATCCCCTGCCTTTATAAAATATTAATATATTATACCATAATGAATTGGTCATTTATAGGTTAATTTAGAATATTTGCTAATAATTGTTCAACTTTATTATTAATCAAATAACCACTAGTGATTTTAATATTACCAAGTTTTGATTTAATCACTATATGCAACTCTCTTTTACCTTGATTTTTAGATACGATCTCAAACATATCATAAATTATCTTTTCATCTGTGCCATAATCTAAATATACTACAAGTGGTGGCTCTATTTTTTCTATTTTTTTAGTTTTTAATTTCTCTTTTTTTGCTTCTTTTAAAGTTTCCATTTTTCTTAAACTTAACTGCACACCAAAATCATTAACTTTTGCTTTGACTTTAAAAGCTATAGGTTTAGATATATCAAAATCCTCTTCAAGCTCTTTTATCCTATCCTCAAAAAGCATCAACTCAATATTGCCATGAAAATCCATAATTGTTGCTATGGCAAATTTAAACCCTTTTTTACTAACTTTATGTGTAATCTCTTCAACTTTACCAACAATAATAGCTTCACTTCCATCTGTTAGCTCTTCAATTTCAGAACTTAATGTATAGTTTATCTGTTCAATACTTTGCCTATATTTATCCAATGGATGTCCAGATACATAAAATCCTAAACTTGCTTTTTCAAACTCTAAAATCTCAGTATCACTAAACTCTGGCATATTATCTAAAACAATATCGACAGTTGTCATATCTTCATCATCACCAAATAAACTACCTATTGCTTGTTTTTTAGCAAGTGCAGCTTTCCCTACAGCTTCAACAATATCTTCTAATTGCTCTATCATAGCTTTTCTAGTATAACCAAAACAATCCATAGCACCTGATTTGATAAGTGTTTCTATCACTCTTTTGTTTACTTTACTTCCATCAATTCTACTTACAAAATCGCTTAAATCTTTGAAATCACCACCTTGCTCTCTTGAGGATAAAATAGAATTAATAGCTATATCTCCAGCACCCTTTAATGCACCCATACCAAACATAACAACCTCTTTGTTGTCTATTGTATTAGCACTAAATACTAGATATGATTTATTGATATGGGGAGGAACAAGATCAAACCCTAATCTTTTTACTTCATCTACATATTTTACAACTTTGTCTGTATTGTCTTTTTCACTTGTAAGAAGTGAAGCCATAAACTCTGTAGGATAGTAACATTTTAAAAAGCTAGTATAAAATGTAACCATAGCATAAGCAGCACTATGAGATTTATTAAATCCATATCCAGCAAATTTTACAATCAAATCAAATAGCTCTTCACAATGCTCTCTTTTATATCCTTTTTTAACTCCACCATCAGCAAATTCACCCTTTAATCTATCCATCTCCTCTTTGATCTTTTTACCCATAGCTCGTCGAACTAGATCAGCACCACCTAAGCTAAACCCACCTATTGTTTGGACAATTTGCATAACTTGCTCTTGATATACAATAACCCCATAAGTTGGTTCAAGTATAGGTTTTAGTGGTTCTGTAAATTCATCATAAAAATAATCTATTTTTGCACGACCATGTTTTCTATCTATAAAATCATCAAGCATCCCTGATTCCATAGGACCTGGTCTATAAAGAGCCAAAACAGCGATAATATCTTCAAAATTTGATGGTTTAAGTCGTTTATTTAGATCTTGCATACCACTTGATTCTATTTGAAATAATCCTATTGTATGACCTGTACAAATTAGATCATATACTTTTTTATCATTAACATCCTCTTGTGTAAAATCTATTCTTTTTTGATGTCTTTTCTCTATAAGCTGTAAAGCACCCTCAATTACAGTTAAAGTTTTAAGCCCCAAAAAGTCAAACTTAATAAGATCTACATCCTCTACATATTTACCATTGTATTGAGTTGCTATTGTATCTAATCCACTTGGTTTAAATAGTGGTGTTTTATTCCATAAAGGATCATTTGATATTACCACTCCAGCAGCATGAGTTCCTGCATTTCGATTTAATCCTTCAAGTGCTAAAGAGTATTCCCAAACTCTTGCAGCTGTTGGGTTACTATCACATAGCTCTTTTATCTTTGGTTCTTTCTCCCAACTATCTTTTAGATTTATACCTAACTCATCAGGGATAAGTTTTGCCATAGCATCAGCTTGAGCATAAGGCATATCCAAAACTCTTGCTACATCTCTGATAACTCCTTTTGCTAATAACTTACCAAAAGTGATAATCTGAGCAACATTTTCTCGACCATATTTTTCCACTACATAATCAATAACTTCTTGTCTTCTTGCTTGACAAAAATCCATATCAATATCAGGCATAGATACCCGTTCAGGATTTAAAAATCTCTCAAAAAGCAATCCATAAGGAAGTGGATCTAAATCTGTAATCTTTAATGAATATGCTACCAAACTTCCAGCAGCACTTCCTCTTCCAGGACCAACAGGAACTCCTATACTTTTACCATAAGCTACAAAATCCCAAACAATCAACATATATCCTGGAAATTTCATATTATTAATAATATCTATCTCTACTTGAAGTCGATCTTTATACTCTTGATGTTTTTCTTTTGGGACAAGTTTTAATCTCTCCTCTAACCCTTTTTTACACTCATAAACAAATAAAACTTTATCATTTTCTAAAGAATACTCTTTATCTGGCTCAGGTAGTGTTAGATTATTCTGTTTTGCTTTTTGTATAGTAAATTTAAAATTTGGTGGAGTTGGATTTCCTAATTTGATCTCTAAATTACACTTATTTACAATCTCTTGAGTATTGTGTATAGCTTCAGGTATATCTGCATATAATCTTGCTATCTCTTGTGGAGATTTTACATAAAACTCATGAACACTATGTCGCAATCTATTTGGATCATCATATAGTTTATTCATAGCAATACACATAAAAGCTTCATGTGCATCAGCATCTTTTTTATTGGTATAGTGAGTATCATTTGTAGCTATAAGTTTAATACCTGTCTCTTTTGCTAGTTGGATAAGTTGATTATCTATATATAACTGATCAGATATACCATGTCGCATAATCTCTATATAAAAATCATCTTTAAATATCTCTTTATACTCTAGTGCTATTTTTTTAGCTTCTTCATAACCTTTAGCACCATTTTTTACATTTCGTTCGTTATTAAGATTTAGATGCCAACTTATCTCACCTTGTAAACAAGCAGCACTACAAATCAACCCTTCACAATTCTCTTTTAATATTTTTTTGTTGATTCTTGGATAGTAATAAAATCCATGCATATAAGCTTGACTTGAAAGATACATCAAGTTTTTATAACCTATCTCATTTTTGGCAAACAAACATAAGTGAAATCTTTGTTTTATAGATTTATCACTTATATCATCGCTATTGTGTAGATATGCTTCTATACCAATAATAGGTTTAATACCATTTTTTTTCATCTCATTATAAAATGTGATCGTTCCAAACATATTACCATGATCTGTCATAGCAACACTTGTCATACCTAACTCTTTGACCTTTTTAGCAAGAACAGGTATTTTATTTGCTCCATCAAGCATTGAAAACTCTGTATGTAGATGAAGATGTGTAAATTGTGGTATTTTCTTAGACATAATCATATTCTACCACAATAGCAATTAATAGCAAATTAGGTATAAAAAAAGGGAAGCTAAAATTAGCTTCCCTTTTTTTGAAATTAAATTATATACTATACAAATGAAATATAAGCCATTTGTGTAGCATCACCTCTTCTAATTCTAGTTTTTACAATAGATGTATATCCACCATTTCTAGTTTCATATTTAGGAGCAATCTCATTGATTAATTTTTTAGTTGCTTCTTTATCTTGTAAATAAGAAAATACAGTTCTATGTGTATTAAGATCTGCATCTCTTGATTTTGTTACTAATCTTTCTATATATCTTCTTAACTCTTTTGCTTTTGGAAGAGTTGTTTCAATTTTTTCTCTTTCTATTATAGCAATCGCTAAATTTTTAAGCAATGCTTTTCTATGCGAAGATGTTCTTGTAAGTCTTCTATATCCGTGCTTATGTCTCATCTACTACCCTTTCTACGATTTTAATTGTTCTAATTTTTTTCTTAAAGCAGAAGCTATAGTTTCATCTAAAGTTCCATCGATAGGGAAACCTAATTCAGAAAATTTTTCTGATATCTCCTCTAAAGATTTTTTACCAAGATTTTTAATACTTCTTACTTCAACTTCACTCATAAGTGCTAAATCACCTATATATTTTATTCCCGCTTTATCTAAAGAGTTAAAGCTTCTTGCACTTAGATTTAGATCTGCAATTTTAACAATCAAATCTTTTAAATCTACAGCACTCTCTTCTGTTGTATTTTCTACCATTTTCACTTCAGATAAATCAAAAATTTTATTAAATACTGACATTTGTGAATACATAATAGATATTGATTCTTTAAAAGCATCTATTGGTGATATTTGTCCATCAGTTGTAACAGTGAAAACCACTTTTTCATAATTTGGATTATCTTCAACCAACATTTTTTCTATATCATAAGTTACTTTTTTTACAGGTGTAAAGAAAGCATCCATAGGGATATACTCTTTTTCAATCATATCTCTAATATTTTCAATCATATCTCTAATATCTTCACTTGGAACATATCCGATACCTTTTTGAACGATAACTGAAAATGTTAAAGAACAATCACTATTGATTGTTGCTAAATGAGCATCCCCATTTACAACTTCTAAATCATCATTTTCTAAATCACTACCTTTAATATCTCTTGATTCATTAAATGTATAACTTACTTCAATTTGTTCTTGATCACCTTTTATTTTAAATCTTAAATTTTTAAGATTTATCATAAATAAAGCAATATCTTCAAGCATACCTCTAATTGAATCAAATTCATGCTTTGCACCTTCAATTTTTACTGCTATTGGAGCATATCCAACAGAGCTACTCATTAAAAGTCTTCTAAGTGGATGAGCTAAAGTTATCGCATAACCACTTTCAAATGGAAATGCAGTAATTTTAGCACTATTATCTGTAATTTGTTCTATCTCTACCTCTGTTGGTAAAAATGGTGTATCTACAAATTTTTTCATATAAGTGATCCTTTACTATTTAGAGTATAGCTCTACGATTAGTCTTTCTTCTACAGGAATTACTACCTCTTCTCTTGCTGGAATTCTTGTAAAAATTCCAAATACTTTATCTTTATCTACATCAACCCATTCAACCATTCCTGTTTGATTTGTAAGTTCTAATGATCTTACAATTTGTGTGTTTGATTTAGATTTTTCTTTAACTTCAATTTTTTGCCCAGCTTTTACTATGTAAGAAGGGATATCAACTTTTTTACCATCAACCAAAATATGTCCATGAGTTACAAATTGTCTAGCATTTGCTCTTGTTGTAGCAAATCCCATTCTATAAACAACATTATCAAGTCTTCTTTCGATTAGTGTAATAAGGTTAGCCCCAGTATTTCCACCAATTCTTGCTGCTTCTTTAAAATATTTTCTAAATTGTTTCTCAGATACACCATATAAGATTTTTGCTTTTTGTTTCTCTTGTAATTGTAATCCATACTCAGATACTTTTGATCTACTTTGACCATGTTGTCCTGGTGCATAAGGTCTTTTTTCTAAAGCAGATTTACCGTTTAATCTTCTTTCACCTTTAAGTCCTAGGTCAGCATTAAGTCTTCTCTCTAATTTCTCTACAGGTCCTCTATATCTTGCCATACCTTACTCCTTATACTCTTCTTCTTTTTGGAGGACGACAACCATTATGAGCTAAAGGTGTTACATCTTTAAACCATTTAACAGTTATCCCTTCAATTGCACCAACAGATTTAACTGCAGTATCTCTACCAGATCCTGGTCCTTGAATTTTAATACCAACATTTTTTATACCATGTTCCATAGCTTTTGCCATAGCATCTTCAACCGCTGCAGTTGCTGCAAATGGTGTTGATTTTTTACTTCCTTTAAATCCTAAGTTACCAGCACTTGACCAAGATATAGCATTACCTGCATTATCTGTTACTGTTACCATAGTATTATTAAATGTAGCTGCAATATGAACTATACCATCAGCAATATTCTTTTTTACAACTTTTTTTCTAGTTACTTTTCTTTTTGCCATCTAGTTATCCTTATTTACTTGCTGCGCCAACAGTTTTCTTTTTACCTTTTCTAGTTCGAGCATTTGTTTTTGTTTTTTGCCCTCTACAAGGTAAACCTCTTCTGTGTCTTAAACCTCTATATGAACCTAAATCCATTAAAGCTTTTATATCCATAGCAACTTTTTTTCTAAGATCCCCTTCAACTATATAGTTGTTTTGAATCTCATTTCTAATAGTAGCTGCTTCCTCTTCTGTTAATTCACTAGCTCTTTTATCAGGATCAACTCCTGTTGCTTTTAAAATCAATCTTGATGTATGTAAACCTATACCATAAATATAAGTTAAAGCATACTCCATTCTTTTTTTGTTTGGTAAGTCTGTACCAGCAATTCTAGCCATATTCCTTATCCTTGTCTTTGTTTATGTTTTTTGTTTTCGCAGATCACTCTTACGATACCTTTTCTTTTGACAATTTTACATTTGTCACACATCTTTTTAACTGAAGCTCTTACTTTCATAATCAGCAGTCCTTTGTGTATATTTTACGGATAAAACTATCCTATTTTCAACTTTATATGGTTTAGATAATCGGTTAAACCAACTCTTTATAAATATTCTTAGAAACTAAAAATTTTTATAAAAACTTCCTAATGTCTATAAAGTGAGATGTGATTGTATCTAAGTTTTACTTAAGATTAGTTTAATTTGTCAAATGAATATTTATCTATTGTAT
>CAJXII010000045.1 GCA_913054415.1 uncultured Arcobacter sp. | reverse complement strand
ATGATACTTTTTTAGAATTGGATGGTAGATTTTATATTATGGATTTATTTGGGATCAACTTTTAAAACCTATTTAGATAGAATAATAGTAATATTCACAAAAGGATAAAATTAATGGAATCTTTTTTAAAAAAAGCAAAAAATGCTAGTAGTATTATAGCTACACTTGATGGAGCAACTAAAAATAAAGTATTAAATAATATGGCAACTGCTTTAGAACAACACCAAATCTATATCACAACTGAAAATAAAAAAGATATGGAAAATGGAAAACAAAACAATCTAAGCTCTGCTTTGATCGATAGATTGTTTTTAGATGAAAAAAGGATCAAAGGTATGGCGGAAGCTATTAGACAAATCGCTTCTTTAAAAGATCCTGTAGGTAAAACTCATGAGGGTTGGGTTGTAGAAAATGGGATGAATATCCATAAAGTATCTGTGCCTATTGGGGTGATCGGTATCATATATGAATCTCGTCCAAATGTGACAAGTGATACAGCAGCACTATGCTTTAAAAGTGGAAATATCTGTATCTTAAAAGGTGGAAAAGAAGCACAAAACTCAAACCAAGCAATAGCAAAAATCCTACAAGATGTTTTATTGGATCATAATCTTCCAAAAGAGGCTATCTCATTATTACCCGATAGTAGCAGAGAAGGTGTAGCAAATTTAATCAAACAAGATAAATATGTAGATCTTATCATACCAAGAGGTGGTGAAGCACTTATTAGATTTGTTAGTTCAAATGCTAGTGTGCCTGTGGTAAAACATGATAAAGGATTATGCCATACTTATATAGACCAAGATGCCAATATACAAAAAGCACTTGATGTAACTTTCAATGCAAAATGTAGAAGGCCAGGTATCTGTGGAGCTATGGAGACATTGCTTATAGATAAAAAAATAGCTAAAAAAGTGCTACCAAAAATAAAAGAACAATTTGATAAATCAGGAACAATACTAAAAGGTTGCTCTAAAACTTGTAAAATTATAGATATACAAAAAGCTACAAAAGAGGATTGGGATACTGAATATTTAGATAATATTTTATCTATAAAAATAATGTCCAACTTAGATGATGCTATTAATCATATTTCAAAATATGGATCAGGACATAGTGATGCTATCATCACAGAAAATTACACAACTGCTGAAAAATTTTTAAACAATATAGATTCAGCTTGTGTATATCTAAATGCCTCTACTCAATTTACAGATGGTGGAGAGTTTGGATTTGGTGCAGAAGTTGGTATTAGCACAAATAAACTTCATGCAAGAGGCCCTATGGGGATAAATGAACTTACTACATATAAATTTAAAATATATGGAAATGGACAAACAAGAAAATAAAGGATAAGAATTGAAAAAAAATTTATTAATAGGATTATTAATAGGTGCTTCACTAATATTTAGTGGTTGCTCAGATAAAAAATTAAATGAAAAAGATAAAGGTGCTTATACAAATGGAACAGTAAGTCCAGGTGTAGTAATAGGTCAAAAATTAAAAGATTTTGCTATTGCAGATCAGTTTGGAAATATCAATACATTAACCAATAAAACTAAAAAAGTTATATTTGTAGCAACAAAAGCTTCAGGACATGTAGCTAGAAATTATTTTAAAAGTCAATCAAAAGATTATCTTCCAAGTAGAGATATTATATTTATTGCAGATGTAAGTGGTATGCCAAGTATTATATATAAAATGTTTGCTTTACCAGATTTCAAAAAAAGTTCATATTCGGTCTCTTTATTATTAGATGATTCAAGAGCAAAAGAGTTTATAAATGAAAAACATAAAAATACTATTATGATAATTTCATTAAACAATAAAATTGTAACAGGTGTAAAATTTATTACAAATGAAAAAGATTTAATCAAAGAGATAAACTAGATGATAAAAAAAAGTATTTTTAGAGAATATGATATAAGAGGTATCGTTCCTGAAGAGTTAAATGAACAATCTGTCAAACTTTTGGGATATTTTTTAGGTTTAGAGATTATCAATAGAACTACCAAAAATGCTACTGTTGTTGTGGGATATGATGCAAGAACTCATGGTATTGAACTTTTTGAGTATCTTACAAGTGGACTAAATAAAGCTGGTTGTAAAGTGCTAGGTATGGGTATGGTAGCTACTGGTGTAAATTATTTTGCTTCATATCAAGAGTTTGATGGGCAAATACCACAAGCAAGTATTATGATCACAGGCAGTCATAACCCATCACAATACAATGGATTTAAAATAGCTATAGATCATAAACCTTTTTTTGCGGATGATATTTATAATTTAGGTGATAAAATTATAGCAAATCAAGATATTACAATCCCAGATAATAGATCATATACAACAATAGATGCCAAAAAACTATATATTGATTGGATGGTAGATAATTTTGCACATCTAAAAGGTATGCCAAATAGATTTGCAATAGATTGTGGAAATGGAGTTGCTAATACTGTATTATCAGATATTTTAGATCGCTTAGAATTAAACTATACGGCACTTTATTGTCAACCAGATGGAACATTTCCAAATCATCATCCCGATCCTAGTGTGCAAGAGAATCTAATAGATATACAAAATCTACTCAAAGATGATATACAATATGGATTTGCCTATGATGGTGATGCTGATAGGATAGCATTTCTTACACAAAATCACAATGTCAAAGGGGATATATTAGCTATACTTTTTGCTTCAACTATGCAAAACCCTACAGTTATTGGGGAGGTAAAATGTTCTCAAGTTATGTATGATACGATTACTAACAACGGTGGTAAAGCTATTATGTATAAAACAGGGCATAGTAATCTAAAAGTAAAAATCCAAAAAACTAATGCTACTTTTGCAGCAGAAGTATCTGGACATATCTTTTTTAATGATAGATATTTTGGGTTTGATGATGCAATATATGCTACTTTTAGAATCCTTGAACTTATCAAAAATGGTATGGATATAGATCAACAAATAGCAAAATTACCACAAACATTTAGCACAGAAGAGATAAAAGTATCTACAACTGAAGATGAAAAATTTATATTGGTTAATAAAATAAAAGAGCTATTACAAAATCCCCCATCAGATTTTCCAACTATCAAAGATATTATTGATGTAGATGGTGTGAGGGTAATTTTTGAAGATGGTTGGGGATTGGTTAGAGCTAGTAACACAACTCCTGTGCTTGTAACTAGATTTGAATCTACCAATGAGCAAAAAGCAAAACTCTATGAGCAAAAATTAAATGATCTTATCAAAGAGGCTAAAGGATTACTAAACTAACTATGAAAAAAGCAGTATGTATTTTAAGTGGTGGAATGGATAGCACATTATGTAGCTATATTGCCAAAGCTTCTGGTTATGAGATAATTGCTATACATTTTAATTATGGACAACGAACACAAGAGCGGGAAACAAAAGCTTTTAGAGATATTTGCGATGATTTAGATATTAGCAATAAATATGAGATTGATTTAGATTTTTTTAAACAAATAGGTGCATCTGCATTGGTTGATAAAAATATTGAAGTTCCAACTATTGGACTAACAGATGGTGTTCCCGTTACTTATGTTCCTTTTAGAAATGGTATATTTTTAAGTATTGCTGGAGCTATTGCTGAAAAAGAGGGTGCAAAATCAATATTTATAGGTGTTGTTCAAGAAGATAGTAGCGGTTATCCTGATTGCACCAATAAGTTTATAGAACAAATGCAAGAAGCAATAAATCAAGGCACAAAAGATGATACAAATATAGTATTAAAAACACCATTAATAGATTTACAAAAAAGTCAAATTGTGCAAGAAGCGATAAAACTAAATGTGCCACTTGAATTAACATGGAGCTGTTACCAAAACAATACTAAAGCTTGTGGAGTTTGTGATAGTTGTAGATTAAGATTAAATGGCTTTAAACAAGCAAATATTGCAGATAAAATTGAATATGAAGATGGTATTGTATAATGAGATGGCAAATAAGTAAAGAGTTTGATTTTTGTTATGGACATAGAGTTTGGTCTCAAGAGTTAAATAAAGATTTTAGTATAGATAGTTGTTTAGCTTGTCGCCATCTGCATGGTCATCAAGGTAAAGTTATAATTCATCTTGAAAGTGATAAACTCACAAAAGGTATGGTAACTGATTTTAATCATCTAAATTGGTTCAAATATTTTTTAGATGATACTATTGATCATAAATTTATTATAGATTCAAATGACCCTTTATATAATACAATGTTGCCTCATTATAAAGATCAAAATAATCTAATTCAAATGGAACAAGGTTTTAAAATACCAGATTTAACAATAGTTAAAGATGAACATCCATCTATTTTAGAGATGTATGAGGGGTTTATTGTTGTTGATTTTGTGCCAACAAGTGAAAATATAAGTAGTTGGTTTATGGAAATAGTAAAAAATAAAATGGCAAGTTTTAATATAAAAGTTGTAAAAATAGAATTTTATGAAAGCTTAAAATCAAAAAGTGTAGTGTTTGCAGACTGATGTATATAAGTGAAATTTTTGGACCAACCATTCAAGGTGAAGGTAGAAGAGCAGGACGACCATCTTTATTTATAAGATTTGCAAAGTGCAACCTTCAATGTAGAGGGTTTAATGTCAAATACACAATAGATTCAAAAAAATATTTTGGATGTGATAGTTTTTATGCAGTTGATAAAAATTTTAAAAATCAATGGAAAAAGTTAGATTATAAACAAATTATCAATAATATATACAATTTATCAGATCAAAAAAATATAGATATTGTCATAACTGGTGGTGAACCTTTGTTGTATTGGGAAAATAAAGATTTTCAAAAACTACTTAAATATCTTATTAAAAATAATCATTTTATCACTATTGAAACAAATGGAACTATTAATATATCTTTACAAAAAAAATATCAAAGAAAGATTATGTTTTCTATTGGTGTAAAACTTCAAAATAGTGATGAAAAATATACAAAAAGAGTAAATATACCACTATTGCAAAAACTATTAAAACAAACAACAAATAGCTATCTTAAATTTTCTATAAGAGGTAAAAACAAAGAGCTAAAAGAGATTAAAAATATTGTCAATAATTTAGATATTACAAACAATCAAATATATTTAATGCCAATCTCTAGCAATAAAAAAGAGTTAGAGATAAATTCACAACAAGTTATTCAACAAGCAATAAAAAATAATTTTTTATATAGCGATAGAATCCATATACGAATATGGGATAATAAAAGGAAAGTATAAAATATGATAAAAAAACAGATTTTAAATATACTTAAACAACGACCGCTAATCATAGATGGTGCTATGGGGACACAACTTCAAACTTACGGTGTTCCAAAAGAGGCATGGATAGATGATAAAGGTATAGAGCAAGAGGGATGCAATGAGCTTCTAAATGCTACAGAACCAAATATTTTAGAAAAAATACACAATGCCTATGCACTAAGTGGTGCAGATATGATAAAAACAAACACTTTTGGTTCTATGAATTGGGTTCTAGATGAATATGATATGGGACATAGAAGTTATGAGTTATCAAAACTTGGATGTGAGCATGTAAAAAAAATATGTGATAAATACTCTACAAAAGAGAAACCTAGATTTGTATTAGCTTCTATTGGACCTGGAACAAAACTTCCTTCACTTGGGCATATCGATTATGACACTATGTATGATGGATATAAAATAATGGCTCAAGGTTTAGCAGATGGTAAAGCAGATGTTTTTTTACTTGAAACTTGTCAAGATCCACTTCAAATCAAAGCAGCTTTACATGCACTAAATGATGTCGCACCACAAATTCCAATTATGGTAAGTGTTACTATTGAGTTAAGTGGAACTATGTTAATAGGAACAGATGCTACAACTATTGCTACAATTATGGAGCCATTTGATATTTTAAGTTTAGGATTTAACTGCGGAACAGGACCAGCACAAGTAAAAAAACATCTTGAAGTTTTAAGTGAGGTATCAAATAAATATCTATCAATCCATAGTAATGCAGGGCTTCCTCAAAATAGAGGTGGTTATACATTTTATCCTATGGGACCAGATGAGTTTGCCTCTATACAAAAAGAGTTTTTAGATTTTAATGGAATTAGTTTTTTAGGTGGTTGTTGTGGAACAACACCTCAACATATAAAAGCTTTAAATGATGCAGTATCTAATATAGTTCCAAAACCACCAAAAGGATCACATCCTAAAAGTTTAGCTTCACTATTTACAACTATTGCACTTAAACAAAACCCTGCACCACTTTTAATAGGGGAAAGAAGTAATGCAACAGGAAGCAAAGCTTTTAGAGAACTTTTAAAAGCTGAAGATTATGAAGGCACTTTAAGTGTAGCACAAGAGCAGGTAAGGGCTGGAGCTCATGTAATAGATGTAAGTGTAGGATTTGCAGGAAGAGATGAATCAAAAGATATGCAAGAGGTTGTTAGCAGATACACACAAAAAATCTCACTACCACTTATGCCAGATAGCACACAAATCAAAGCACTTGAAACTGCTTTAAAACTAATAGGTGGTAAAGCTATAATAAATTCTGTTAATTTAGAAGATGGGGTTGAGAGATTTGATCAAATCTGTGCTTTAGCAAAAAAATATGGAGCTAGTTTAGTTTGTCTTGTAATAGATGAAGTAGCTATGGCAAAAACAAAAGATGATAAAGTGAGAATTGCTCAAAGAATTTATGATAGAGCTGTAAATATTCATAAACTTGACCCTCAAGATTTAGTATTTGATATGCTTGTATTTACTATAGGAAGTGGGGATGAAGAGTATCATACTGCTGGAATAGAAACAATAGAAGCTATAAGAGAATTTACCTCAATGCATCCAGAAGTTAGCACCACTTTGGGATTATCAAATATCTCTTTTGGGCTAAATAAAGATGCAAGAGTTTATCTAAATAGTATATTTTTACACCATTGTGTAAAAGCCGGTCTTAGTAGTGCTATTGTAAACGTAAAACATCTAATCCCTATAGATAAATTTAAAGATGAAGATATAAAAGTTTGTGAAGATCTACTTTTTAATAGAAGAGACAATGGCGATCCACTTTTTGCATTTATTGATCATTTTTCAAATATTCAAGCTGTAGAGCAACAAAGTGATGAGGAGTTTGAGAAATTAAGTGACAAAGAAAAAGTTATTCAACTTCTAAAAGATGGCGATAAAGAAAGATTAATTCCACTTGCACTAAAACTAAAAGATACTATGCCACCAGAGATTATAGTAAATCAATGGCTAATAGATGGTATGAAAGAAATAGGTGAACTTTTTGGAAGTGGTGTTATGCAACTTCCTTTTGTGCTTCAAAGTGCAGAAACTATGAAAGCTTGTGTTGATAAACTTAATCCATTTTTACCAAAAATAGAAAAAGAAAGTGATACAACATTGGTGCTAGGAACTGTAAAAGGTGATGTTCATGATGTAGGTAAAAATCTTGTAGATATTATTTTAAGCAACAATGGATTTAAAGTTATAAATATAGGGATCAAAGCATCTATTGGAGATTTTATTCAAAAAGCAAAAGAGCATAACGCTAGTGCTATTGGTATGAGTGGATTACTTGTCAAATCAACAAATGAGATGAAAGCAAATCTACAAGAGTTACAAAATCAAAAATTAAATATCCCTGTATTACTAGGTGGTGCAGCACTTACAAAAGCATTTGTTGATGAGTTTTGTCGCCCTATTTATGATGGAAGTATATTTTATGCAAGAGATGCTTTTGATGGTGTAGTTGCTATGCAAAGAATTGAACAATTTAATCAGCAAGGTGGAACATTAGATACCAATATGGCAGCTGATTTGGTTAAAATAGATGAAAATATCAAACAAAAAGAGAAAGTTATATTTGATCCAACTATACATAAACCTATTATGCCAAAGAGATCAGATACTTATACTCCACCATTTTGGGGTAGAAAAATTATAGCTGCTCCAAATATGAACCCAACAATACCAAATCTAAAAGAGTTGGTATTTTCTTGGATAAATCATAGAGTTTTATTTAGACAAAGATGGGGATATAAAAGAGCAAAACAAGATATAGAAGAGTTTAAAAAACATGAAGAAGAGGTAGTTTGGCCACTTTATGAGTCTTTAAAAGATGAATTTTTAGAAAAAAATATATTTGATCCTATTTTGTTGTATGGGTATTTCCCTTGTAAAAGTGATGATACAAAACTTTATATTTATGATGAGCAAAAACAAAATATTATAGCTACATTTGATTTCCCACGACAAGGGGAATCTCCACATAGATGTTTGGCTGATTATTTTAAATCGGATCAGTTTGATACAGTTGGATTTACATTTTCATCATCTGGACTTAATATCACACCATTTGAGAGTGAAATATATAAAGCTGGAGAATTTGCTAGATATTATAATGTGCATGGACTAGGAGTAGAGTTAGCTGGAGCTGAAGTTTTACACAAACAAATAAGACTTGATCTAAATATAGCAAAAAAAGAGAAACCAACTTTAAGTGATGTAGTGATGAAAGGTTATCAAGGTTGTAGATACTCTCCTGGATATGCTGCTTGTCCAGATTTGGCTATGAACAAAACTATATTTGATATTTTAAAACCTTATGAATTTGGAATAGAACTTAGTGAAACTTATCAAATTCATCCAGAGCAAAGCACAGTAGCTATAATAGTTCCAAATAAAGAAGCAAAATACTTCAATATTTAAAGGCTACATTGTGTAGCTTTTTTTACTAACTGCTCCGCTATAATTTCATTTTCATTTATAAATTTTTCAACTTTAATATCACGAAGATCATCAATTTGTGCTTGATGTGTTACTTTAATAATAATAGAAATATTTGGATTTATATCTCTAATAGATTGACAAATTAATCTTACTTTATCATCATTATCTATTGCAATGATAACTGAAGCAGCATTTTTGATCTGTAAATTATTTAACATAATTTTAGAAGCAGCATTACCAAAAAATACTATATCTGATCTTTGATGTCCTAATTTTACATGCTCTCTATCATGTTCAATAGCAACATAAGGAAAATCTGATTGTTTTAAATACTTAACAATTTTTTGACCCAAAAGTGAATATCCACATACAATAATATGATTTGATATAGTTGAACTTACTAAAGGTTCATCAAGTATCTCTGTTTTATCTTTATAAAATAATTGAACAAATACTCTTACATATCTTAATACTAATGATGTAAAAATTAATGATATGATAACAACAGCTATTAAAATCTCATTAATAGTAGGATCAAGTAGATGATTTGCACTTGCTAATGCAAAAATAGCAAATGAAAATTCACCAACTTGTGCAATAGCTAATGCCACTTTAAAAGCTCTTTTTGTAAAGGTAAAAACTCTTAATATTGCAAAAATTAATATTGCTTTTATTGCTAAAATTCCAATAGCTAACCCAATAATTAAAAAAAAGTTATTCAAAATTGTATCAATATTAACCTGCAATCCAACAGTAATAAAAAAGATACCCAACAATATATCTCTAAATGGAACCAAATCTGCTTCGATCTGATATTTATATTTTGTTTCTGCAATTAACATTCCAGCTAAAAAAGCACCCAATGAGTATGAAAAGCCAAATATATGAGCTAATAATGATGATGATAATACTATTAATAATATTGCAGATATAAATAACTCTTCTACATGAGTATCAACTACATATGCTAAAAATCTTTCTGTTACATATTTTCCTAAAATAAATATAATTACCCCAACAGCTATTGCAGAATATAAAGTATTTAATAACATATCACTAATAGAAGCATTTGGATCTGAAATAATTGTAAGCATTAATAATATAGGAATAACTGCCAAATCTTGAAAAATAAGTATTCCTGTGCTATACCTACCATATGGTCTATGAATATCTCCATTTTCATTTAAAACTTTTAAAACAATAGCAGTTGATGATAACGATAAAGCTGAACCAATTACGATAGAAGTTTTTAAATCTAAAGAGAATAGATAAAAGGAGATTGCACTAAAACAAAAAGTAGTTATAACCACTTCTAAAGTTCCAAAAACAAATACCTCTTTTTTCATCTTTTTTAAATGATTAACAGAGAACTCAAGTCCAATGGTAAACATTAAAAATACAATACCAAACTCAGCAATATGAGATAAAAGTTCACTATTTATATGCACAAACTTCATAAATGTAACTATTATGACACCTGTAAATATATAACCTACAATAGGAGAAATATGTAACTTTTTTAGAAATAAATTAATAAACAATGATAAAAATAAAGTGATTACAATAATAGATAATAAATCCATAAATAGCCTTTTATTAGAAAAACTTTTTCTAAAAAGAAAGAGACCTTAAAAGTTGGCAGCGACCTACG
>CAJXII010000044.1 GCA_913054415.1 uncultured Arcobacter sp. | reverse complement strand
ATGCTATCAAGCAAAAGATAGATTTGAAAACGACGAAGATAGATATACCAAAACAGAGTTTGAAAGAGTTACTAGATGTGTAGATGTTCTCCCTTTAGAAAACTAAAGGGCGTCCCGAAGGAAATTATGGAAGCATTGTATCATAAAATAAATAAATAAATTTTCAAGAGGTAAAAAATAATGGCAACATACATAAGACTAACAGACTATAAAAGTAGTGATGAAAAAGAGAGAGGTTTTTTTGATCCAAAAAATAGATATGAAGCAAAGCAGAAGGATTTTGAAAAAATTCCGGGAAGTCCTATTGCTTATTGGGTAAGTGATAGGGTTAAAGAAATTTTTGAAAAAAGTGAAAAGCTTGGAGAAATAGCTGAACCCAAAGGTGGGATGTCTACAAGTGATAATGAAAGATTTTTAAGATATTGGAATGAAGTAAATTATGCAAATATTGCTTTTCATTTTGAAAATCTTATTGAAGCAAAAAAATCAAATCTTAAATGGTTTCCATACAATAAAGGTGGAGAATTTAGAAAGTGGTATGGGAATATGGATTATTTGGTAAATTACTTAAATGATGGTCTTGAAGTAAAAATGTGGGTAGTGTCAAATCCTAAGGATCCTAAAACAACACATTGGTCAAGACGACTTTTTAATACAGAATACTATTTGAAGTCATCAATTAGTTGGACACTAATAAGTTCCTCAAATTTTGGTGCAAGATATTTTCCTACAGGTTTTATATTTGATTCAAATGGTCTATCAGTTTTTATTAAAGACTCACAAAAAAAATATTTATTATCGTTATTGTCATCTAAAATTTCTAAATATTTCCTTAAAATTATTAGCTCAACAATTGCTTTTCTGAGTGGCGATATAAAAAAAATTCCTATCTTTTTCCCAAAATCCGAAGCCACAAAACAACAAATAGATCAACTCACCCAACAAAACATAGACATCTCAAAAGAGGAGTGGGATAGCAGAGAAACATCGTGGGACTTTAAGGCTTCGCCTTTATTAATTGAGAATGGAGAATTGAGAATTGAGAATGGGGAATTGAAAATTGAAAATGGTAAGATTGAAGATGCTTATGAGAGATATTGTGAGTATTGGAGAGAGAAGTTTAATACTCTGCATAAAAACGAAGAAGAACTAAATCGCCTCTTCATCGACATCTACGAACTTCAAGATGAACTCACCCCTGATGTGGCACTTGAAGATATAACAATACTTAAAAATGAAGCTAAGATAGTAGATGGAAAGTTAGAATTCAAAGCAGATGAGATTATGAAACAGTTTATAAGTTATGCTGTTGGTGTGATGCTTGGAAGATATAGCTTAGATCATGAGGGGCTTCATATAGCAAATATGGGTGAGAGTATTGAACAAGCCAATTCAAAATTTAAAACTCAAAATCCAACATTTGAAGCAGATGATGATAATGTTATCCCAGTGCTTGAAGATGACTATTTCAAAGATGATATAGCTTCAAGGTTTGTGCAGTTTGTAAAGGTTACTTTTGGTGAAGAAAATTTAAGCCAAAATCTAAGATTTATAGAAGATGCACTTAAAACTACCATAAGAAAGTATTTTTTAAAAGGTTTTTATGAAGATCATATAAAAAGATACAAAAAAAGACCAATTTATTGGATGGTAAGTAGCCCTAAAAAAGGTTTTATGAGTTTGATTTATATGCATAGATACAAGCCTGATACATTTGCTAGAGTTAGGAACTCTTATCTAACTGAATATATAGCAAAACTTGAAGCTCATAAAGAAACTCTTGCTCTTACCACATCATCAGATACAGCATCCAATGCAGATAAAAAATCAGCAAATAAACAGATGAAAAATATTGATACAAAACTAAAAGAGATAATAGAGTTTGATAGAGATAAGATGATGCATTTTGCACAAAATCAAATAGAAATAGATTTAGATGATGGTGTTAAGGTAAATTATTGTAAGTTTAAAGATATACTTTATTCTATAACGGGGCTTTGTAAGTAGGAGAATTAAATGGTTAAAATTGAGTTAGAAAAATATTTAAAATCAAAATACCCAAAAGAAGATCATACATGTGAGCATAAAGAGTTTAAGACTTTAAAACAAGCTATTTCAGGTAGAAAAGGGGAGGATGTTATCTCTTATATATCTGCATTGTCAAATATGGAAGGTGGAGTATTGGTTTTAGGGGTAAAAGATGGCTCTTTGGAAGTTGTAGGTATAGAAGATACTTCAGGTTATACTGCACAAGAATTACCTCAAAGATTAATAGGAAACTGCACAAATCTAAGCTCAGAAGGGTTAAGTGTAGAAGAGTTTATCACATCAGATACAAACCAAAAAGTTTGGATTATCCATATACCAAAGCATCAACCACGAAAACCTGTATATGCTCATAAAGTTGCTTGGCAAAGAAGTGGTGAGAGTATTATACCTTTGACACATCAAAGAGAAGCAGTTATTTTAAGTGAGAGTTTATCGATTGCTACAGATTGGTCTGCAAAAATTTGTCAAAATGCTACTTTTGAAGATTTATCCAATAAAGCTATACAAACTGCGAAAGAGGAGTATAAAACAAAACATCCAAAATTGAGCGATGAAGTAGATAGCTGGAGTGATGAACAATTTTTAGCAAAAGCTAAACTACTCAAAAATGGAAAAATTACAAATGCTTGTATGTTACTTCTTGGTAAAGATGAAAAGTCTGATTTGTTAGAAGATATAAATCCTCAAATAACTTGGATACTAAAAGATAGTAACAACTTAGAACAAAGTTATGAACATTTTGGACTGCCTTTATTATTAAGTGCTAAAAGTGTTTTAAATAAGATTAGAAATTTTAAATACCGTTTTATGAGTGAAAATAAACTTTTTCCAGAAGAAGTAGATAAATATGATACTTGGGTGCTGTATGAAGCCTTGCATAATGCAATAGCTCATCAAGACTATGAGTTAAGAGGTAGGATAAATGTAGTGGAGTTTCCAGATAAAGTTGTTATATCAAATGTCGGTGATTTTTTAGCTGGAGAGATAGAAGAGATAATCAAAAGAGATACTCCACTTGAAAACTATAGAAATGATTTTTTATGTAAAGCAATGGTAGAGATAAATATGATAGATACCATAGGAAGTGGTATAAAACGGATGTTTGTCATACAAAAACAGAGATTTTTCCCAATGCCAGACTATGATACAAATAATAAAAGAGTTCAAGTAACGATTCATGGTAAAATCATAGATGAAAAATATACTAAGCTTTTAGCACTTAATCCCGATATAGATCTAATAGACTTGATACATCTTGATAAAATCGCAAAAAAACAACCTGTAAATGATGAAATCATAAAAAATCTAAAAGCTAAAAAACTTATAGAGGGAAGAAAACCAAATTTGTATATCTCTGCAACAGTAGCAAAAGTAACTAATCAAACAAGTGATTATATAAAAATAAGAGGGATAGATGATGATTTTATACAAAAAATGATTGTTGATTATCTTAAAAAGTTCAAAACAGCTAAAAGAGTAGATTTTGAAAATATTCTTTTAGATAAACTACCAGATATTTTAGACATTAATCAAAAGAAAAATAAAATAAAAAACAATCTACAGGCATTAAAAAAAGCCAGTAAAATCGAAAATATAGGAAAAGTTTGGCAAATGTCTAAAAGTTAAAGTTTAGACATTTTTAGACATTTTAGGAAAGGATAAAAATAGTGACAATTAAACATCTAAGACATAAAATAAGTAATTTTACTTGGAATAGGGTTATATAAAATGATAGATATACAACAGAGATTAAAAACAATCTTCCAAACTCAAAGATTGGTATTTTGGTATGATGATAATGCAGCTCTAAAAAATGAGTTTGATACAATAGATTTAGATGATGTAACTAAACTAGAAATAGATAATAATGAATTTGGTATTAAAGTAGAAATTTTATCTGTAAAACCTAAAGATAAGTTTCTTATATACTCACCAAATAAAGCACCACAAGATGAAGACAATTGGCTACTAGATTTAAATATTGCTAATTATATGTTTAGTGCAGATAAAACAAGCTTGATATTGCAAAAGCTTGAATTAGATGCTACATTTAAAGAGTTTATAGGAAAATTTGAGAAGTTTTTTAATGCTCCTACTAGAGTTGAGGCTCTTAAAAATTTACTTAGTAGTAAAGAGACTAATGATACTCTTACACTTAAAATAATGGCTATAAGCATAAATTGTGATGATAATATAGATAGTGTTATGTTAAGAATATTTTCAAATAATAAACACTTTGAAATACTTAAAAAATATAATCTTACTGATGAATTTTTTAAGGCTGTTAAAATTAAATACTCTTATGAGGGTAATAGTATTAAAGACTTGCTTTACAAACTTTTTCAAAATCATTTTTACTATATAGTAGATAAAAATAAAGCAATGCTTAATAATGATGCAAGATTGTTTATTAAAAGTTGGATGGATAGCAGTAAATATAAAAATAGTTTTGAGCAAATCTCAAATGAGATAAGCGATGAGCTAAATATTAATAATTTTATTGTTGATATAGATTTTTCAAAATTAATTTTTTGTGATACTTATGAAAAATGCGATCAAATTATCATATCTAATTTACTTAGTAAATTAGATAATAACAGTATCAACTCTGATGAGATGGTTGATATTATTACTACAAGAGAGCATACATTTTGGTTTGAAAATTATAAAAATATATACAAAGCACTACTTAGTGCTTCTAAAATAATTGATTTTGTAAAAAATATAAAGTTAAAAATAGATTCATTTGAAGATGGGATAAAAGAGTATGCTTCACATTGGTATAAAGCTGATAGATACTATAGAGATTACTCTATATATTCAAGCAAAGCTGAATATCTTGAACTACTTAAAACTTTAAACTCAAAAATAGAAGATATATATTTAAATAGCTATCTAAGAAAATTAAATGATTATTGGCAAAATTTTGCTATAAATTATACTACACATACACAAATATTACATCAACAAAAGTTTTACACTACACAAATAGAGCAATATATACAAAAGAAAAATAAAATTTTTGTTATTATTTCAGATGCTTTAAGATATGAGTGTGGAGTTGAACTAACCTCACAGATATTAGCAGAAAATAAGAAGAAAGATAGATTTGTAGCAACTATTACACCTATGATTAGTTCATTGCCTTCATATACACAACTTGGTATGGCTTCTTTGCTGCCTCATAAAAAACTTAGTATCAAAAATAAAAATGATATTGTTTTTGTAGATGATAAAAGCTCATCAGGGATAGATAATAGAGATAAAATTTTAAAATCTTACAATAAAAATAGTTTTGCTATTAATTATGAAGATTTTTTAAAATATAAAAGAGATGAAGGTAGAGAGCTTTTAAAAAATGCAAGTGTAGTTTATATTTACCATGATGAGATAGATAAAATGGGTGAAAAAAATGAAATAAAAACATTTGATGCGGTTCAAAGCACATTTAATAGTATTATTAAGATTATTAAACAAATCTCAAATTTTAATGGGATAAATATACTTATCACAAGTGATCATGGGTTTTTATATACCAATCAAGCTACACCTGATAGTGATTTTTGCCAAGTTGAAGCAGAAAAAACTATAAAGTCAAATAGAAGGTTTATCATAGGTCAAAACTTAAAAGATAGCACTTGTGTATCTAAATATAGTGGTATTGATTTGGGAATTGATGGAGATAATGAATATCTTATACCAAAATCTATTAATAAAATAAAAATTCAAGGTGGTGGTAATCGTTTTGTGCATGGTGGGGCAACTTTACAGGAGCTAGTAATACCATTGATAAAAGTTAATATTGGCAAAGGAAAAAAAGAGATAAAACAGGTAAATGTAGATATTATACCTATTAGAAATATATCTACAAATATAGTTAATGTTTCACTTTATCAATCAGAGATTGTAGATGATAAAACTAAAGCAATTACACTAAAAATAGCTTTTGAAAGTATTGATGGGGTGGTGTTATCTGATGAATTTAAATATACATTTAATTCCACAGAACAATACGATACAAATAGGGAAGTAAAATTTAAAATGACTTTTAAACAAAATATAAATGAATATAATAATCAAAATATTAAGCTTGTAGCTAGAAAAGTTATTGATCAAAGCACTGAAACACCAATATATAAAGAGTTGGAAGTAAAATTAGCATTATCATTTTTTAATGATTTTGATGATGATTTTTAAGGAAAAGTTATGGATTTAAATAGCAAATCAAATGAAGAATTTACAAGCAAAGTTGTTCGAAAAGATTTAACAAAAAGTATCAAAGATGGAGCTAATGTTCCTATTTATGTATTAGAATATCTACTTGGTATGTATTGTGCAACTGACAATGAAGAACAAATATTAGAAGGTGTATCCAAAGTTAAAGAGATACTTGCTAAAAACTATGTTCGACCAGATGAAAAAGAGATCATAAAATCTCAAATAAAAGAGAAAGGCAGATATAAAGTCATAGATAAAGTATCAGTAAAATTAAATGAAAAAGATGATGTTTATGAAGCTGAATTTTCAAATCTTGGTATAAAAAAAATAATTATAAATGATGGATATGTAAAAAAATATCAAAAACTTTTAGCAGGTGGTATATGGGTAATTGTTACTCTTGAGTATTATTATGATGAAAATGCAAAAGGTGAAAGCCCTTTTCATATACAAGATCTCAAACCTATACAGATGCCAAATATGGATATGGAGGAGTTTTTATCACATAGAAGAAGATTTAGTAATAATGAGTGGATGGACTTAATCATAAGAAGCTTTGGAATGGAGCCTACAAACTTTGAAGAAAATCAAAAATGGCATCTATTGGCTCGTCTAATTCCATTTGTGGAAAATAATTATAATATGTGCGAGCTTGGACCTAGAGGAACTGGAAAATCTTTTGTTTATAAGGAAATTTCACCTAACTCTATACTTGTAAGTGGAGGTCAAACTACTGTTGCAAATTTATTTTATAATATGAGTAGTAGAACTATTGGACTTGTTGGTAATTGGGACATTGTGGCATTTGATGAAATAGCTGGTATAAAGTTTAAAGATAAAGATGGTATTCAAATTATGAAAGACTATATGGAGTCTGGTTCATTTGCTAGAGGAAAAGAACAAAAAAGTGCAAAAGCTTCATTTGTATTCGTTGGGAATATTGATGGAAGTATAGAAAATATAGTAAAAACTTCACATCTTTTATCACCATTTCCAAAAGAGATGATTGATACTGCATTTTTTGATCGTTTTCATAACTATCTTCCAGGCTGGGAAGTGCCAAAAATGAGAACAGAGTTTTTTACAAATGAGTATGGTTTTATTACAGATTTTATGGCTGAATGGATGAGAGAACTACAAAAAGTAAATTTTTCAAATGCTATTGATAAATATTTTAAACTTGGTCGTGATCTAAACCAAAGAGATTCTCGTGCAGTAAAAAAAACAGTAAGTGGGCTTTTAAAACTTATGCACCCTGATGGAAAATTTGAAAAAGAAGATATTAAAGTTGCTTTAGAATATGCTCTTGTTGGTAGAAGAAGGATAAAAGAGCAGCTAAAAAAGATAGGTGGTATGGAGTTTTATGATGTAAATTTTTCATATATTGATATAGAAGAAGATAATGAAATAAGAGTCAGAGTTCCTGAAAGTGGTGGCAATAGTCTTATTCCAGATGGACAACTTCCAAGTGGTTCACTTTATACAGTCTCTTATAATCCAGATAATGGGCATAAAGGATTATTTAAATTAGATCTACAAGTAATGGCAGGTAGTGGAAGATTAGATAGCACAGGATTTAGTGGAACTATTATAAAAGAGGAGATAAAAGAAGCCACCAATTATATACAAGCAAATTTACATCGTGTATCTTTAAATGCAAAATATAAAGATTTTGATTATCATCTAAAAGCTACTGATTTAAATGGAATTGGTAAATCAAAAGATATTGAGTTAGCTATATTTATATCTTTATGTAGTGGAGTATTAGAAAAACCATTATTATCGCAAATGGTAGTGCTTGGATCTATGAGTATAGGTGGAACTATAATAGGCACTGAATCTCTTCCAGACGCTTTACAAATTGCAAGTGATAGCGGAGCTAAAAAAATACTAATTCCAGCTATTGATATGGTTCAAATGGCAAAAGTTCCATCAGAGCTAATGAGTAAATTTCAATTGATTATCTATTCTGACCCTATTGATGCAGTATTTAAAGCTCTTGGTATTGAATAGATACTTATTGTATTTCTCAACTTATTTTGAATATATTAATATAAAAAAATACAATAAGTTGACTATAAAAAACTTTTAATGTAAAATTATCTCACCTGAAGATAGTTTTAAAGAATTTGATTTATTTCCCTTTATTTAGGGGTTTGTTACAGCAGAAACAAATAGGGTGCTATTAGGGGTCTTAAAATATATAATTTTTTTAAAAATGGCGGTATTATGGTGTTTTCAATACAAAGTGTGACAGACCCACTCATCAAAAAAAGATAGTTTTTTTAAGAAAATAGCTTAAATTATTGCTGTGAAAATGGCTTATTTGGGGCTATTTTCACAGACTCTCTGTTTTGTTATAAATCTTATAATTTATTTACTTGCTTTTAAAAATATAAATGATAAATTTGTTTTTTTTACATATTTCTTACCAAAATTACAAAATCCTGCCTTTTTCAAATATCTTATAATCTCATCAGTAGAATAAAATGTTGCATTTTTATAAAACCTACTTTTTTTACTTTTTTGTTGATATTCTATTCCTAATTTAGAATTTTTATCAACATATCCGACTATAAAAAATCCATCTTGCTTTAAAATTCTATAAACTTCTTTAAAAGATTTTAAAACATCATCAATAAAGCAAACAGTTGTAATCATTGTTGCAAAATCAAATCTAGCATCTTCAAAAGGTAAATTCTCGGCAATTCCATTTATAACTTTCAAGCCTTTAGAAGCTGCTATTTTAGCCATTTTTGAAGATGGTTCTACCCCTATTTCAATGCCTATTGGTATGGCAAATTTTCCTGTACCTATGCCTATTTCTACCCCATTTTTAGCATTTTTGACTAATGATTTTAGAGTTTTTAATTCCTCTTCATATAAATCAGTATTTTTCTCAAACCACTTCTCATACTCCAAATAATATTTTTCAAAAGCTTCTATTTTTGCCATTAAAAAGTCAAGACCTTATCACATTCTATCACCCAATTAGCTAAATCATCCATAGTGCCTTTTATATTATCATTAAAATATGGTTGATTTTTATTTAATCCACATCTTGCTTGACAAGTTCCACATACTTTTAGCTTTATACCATTTTCATACAATTCCTTTAACATTTGAACCAAATCATATTCATAAAAATCAGGCTTTTTTGTAGCTTCTCTTGCTAAATCAACACTATCATTCATCAAAAAAACTCTTACCTCTTCACCTTTTTTCAACAAAGTCTCCACTAACCTCAATCCATTCCAAGCAATATCACTACCATCATAAGGTTGATGATTAAATACCATTAATACACTCATTTTATTTTTCTCCTTTTTATTTATTACCACAAAGACCATTGTCCATTTTCAGTTCTTGAAAACGGATATTGATCTTGAAATTCTTTTTTTGTAAATTTAAATTTAAATTTATCAATATATACAGTTAAAATTTTATATGCTTTATTTATTTCTTGAAATTTTTCTATATCTCCATCAGGCATATCAGGATGAAATTTTTTAGATAACATTAAGTATTTCTTTTTAATGTCATCTTTATTTTCAAGTCCAATAAGGCCAAAAGTTTTTACAGCATTTTCAAATTCATCATATTTTATTTTTAACATTTACTCTTCCCTTCTATTTAGCAATTTTGCTAAATAGATAAATTATGATACAATAAAAAGAAATATTTGTCAAGGATTTTTATGTTGAATATGGAAGATAAAGTTAAAGTTTTTAAAGCATTAGGCAATAAAACAAGATTTGAAATATTTAAAAATGTTTTAAATACTCCTTATGTTTGTGGTATTGATACAAAACTAAATAGTGATAATGTCATCGCTCAGGCAACTTGTGTGGGAACCATTGCTAATGAATTTAATTATTCGTTACCAACAATTTCAAGACATTTAAAAGAATTAAAAGATGCAAAAGTTATTAATATGGAAAAAGTTGGTAATAAAATTTATGTTGAGCCAAACTTAAAAACTATCAAAGAAATTTCTGACTATTTTAATTCTATTGTTAATTAGTATTATAGTGTGTTTATAACAAATCATTCTCATATGGTTCATTATTTGGAACCTGACTTAAAGTATAATGTCCCCAGAAAAAATAACCAATTTCAAGAATATTTATATTCCTAAATAG
>CAJXII010000043.1 GCA_913054415.1 uncultured Arcobacter sp. | reverse complement strand
GGTACATTAAGGGATATTACTCAAAGATTACTTGGTTTTAGGTGCGAAAGTTAAGTTATAATCTTTCTATCTGTATTAATTGAAAAAAATGCAACAGGATAATTCTCTTGAAAACTTTTAAAAAGTTTTATCTCTGTATCTTGTGATTCTATTTTAGCTTGAAGTTTTCTATTTTGTGCTTCTAACTCTTGTATTTTTTGTGATTTACCAAACATTTTTTATCCTTTATTCTTTTATTTTTTTTATTAATTTTTTTGCTTTTTTTAGAGCTTTTTTACTACTTTTTTTATCAAAGCTTAAAGCTACTGCCATTCTTCTTCCTAGATGAGTTTGAGGTTTGCCAAATACTCTTATAAAAGAGTTTTTAGTAAATATAGAAGAATCTATATCAAACTCTGGTCTAAAACTATCTGTAGTTGATTTGTAAGCAGCACTTGCTCCTGCTCCATAATCAATATAATCAAGTGGCAATCCTAAAATGGCTCTAATATGAAGAGCAAACTCACTTTGTGATTGAGTGATCATAGTAACCATCCCTGTATCATGTGGTCTAGGGCTTACTTCACTAAAATAGACTTCATCCCCTTTAATAAAAAGTTCAACACCAAATATACCACGACCACCAAGTCCATCTGTGATTTTTTGTGCTATATCTTTAGCTTTTTGTTTTGCTATTTTACTCATTTTCATAGGTTGCCAAGAGAATATATAATCTCCATCTTTTTGGATATGTCCAATAGGCTCACAAAATGTTGTGCCCGTCTCATTTCTAGCAGTTAAAAGTGTGATCTCATAATCAAAAGTGATAAACTCTTCTACAATTAGCTCACTAGAATCTCCCCTTGCCTCTTTTGCAATTTGCCATGAATTTTCTAAATCAGATTCATTTTTTGCTATACTTTGACCATGCCCACTACTACTCATTACTGGTTTTATAACACATGGAAAACCTATTTTTGAAGCTGCTTTTTTAAGCCCTTCATAAGTAGTAACAAACTCATAACCACTAGCATTTAACCCTAACTCTTCACAAGCAAATACTCTAATATTTTTTCTATTCATAGTTTTATTTACTGCTTGGGCATTTGGGATTATATGAAAACCTTCCTCTTGAGCTTTAAATAAAGCAGATATACTAATAGCTTCAACTTCAGGCAATACAAAATCTGGTTTTTCTCTTCTAATTACCTCTAAAACTTCAGATTCATTTTTCATATTTATCACATAAGATTTATGTGCTACTTGATGTGCTGGAGCATTGGCATAACTATCTACTGCAATAGTTTCTATCCCTAATCTTTGGGCTTCTATTACTACTTCTTTACCAAGTTCCCCACTTCCTAAAAGTAGTATTTTTATACTATTTGATTTCAATGGTGTTGTAAATTGCATATTCTTCCTTTATAATCGTTTGGTTATAAATATTTGTTTATCATAATCATCTTCACTATGAAGTTTAAATTTTATAGCTGATTCTATCTCAAATCCCAATATCTCTAGTTGGTGCTGTAAAAATTTTTTTGTATGATAATATTGTCTAATTATACCACTTTGTTTCTTATATAGTGTATCTTTTTGTTCAAAGAAAACTATTTTTGTTTCAAGAATATTATCTTCAAAATAAGCATCTATAGATATATACTTATCATCAAGATCAATATTTAAGCTTCCTTGTGCCACATCTTCAAATCCATATAATGTATTAATATCAAAGATAAAATAACCATCTTTTTCTAACACATCATAACAACATTTAAAAAATTCACCTATTTTATCTTCTGGTATGTAGTTAATTACATCAAATATAGCTGTGGCACATTGGAATTTTTTATCTACTTTACAAAGATCTATATTTTGTGCATTTAGTTGTTTTGCTTTTGCTAAAGCAATAGCTTCATCGCTTAGATCTATACCTAAAGTATCTATTTTATTATCTAAAGATAGTAAAAAATCTCCTTGCCCACAACCTATATCTATTAGTGATGTAGGGTTTAGCTCCTCAACAATCTCTTTGAATGTTTGATGAAGAGCTTCAATTTCATCAGCAAAATCTAAAAATTTTTCTATTTTAGAATAAAGGTTAAGTTCTTGCAATTTTTTCTCTTAAATCTAAAATATCATCTTTCCTAAGATAATATGAGTTTTTATTTGAGATAAGGTAAGCACTACTTTGCATAATAGTATCTGCTACTTCAAGTCCGTTTTGTTTCATAGTTGCACCTGTTTCTACAATATCAACAATACAATCACTAAGACCAACTAATGGTGCTAACTCAATAGATCCATAAAGTTTGACGATTTGAGCAGCCATCGCTTTTTGTTCAAAAAACTTTTTAGCTATTTTTGTATGTTTAGTTGCAACTTTGATACTACTTTTGTTCCAATCTAACTTATCACCTTTTTTTAACCCTATAGCAACTTTACATTTTCCTATTTCTAAATCTAGTAGTTTTAATATATCGTATTCTTTTTCCTCTAATACATCAAGGCCAACTACACCCAAATCAGCTGCTCCATACATCACATAGGTTGGAACATCTTGATTCCTAACATTTAAAAATCTAAATCCAGCCTTTTCTAAGATCAGTTTTCTATCTTGAAAAATAAATTTTTCACCAAATGCTTTTTCAAATTTTTCTAAAGTTTGTTCTGCTATTCTACCTTTTGGTAAAGCTATTGTAAGCATTATAATCCTTTCTTTATAATTTTTTTCATAGTTTTAAATATCATATTTGGTCGGTATATTGTATCTTTGTTAAGATATTTTTTTATCATCAAAGCATCCCCACCAGTAAGATATATAGTTTTATCGTATTGTTTTGCTAAATTGTTGATTTGCAATACGATACCATTTAAGATAGCTAAATTGATAGCCTCTTGTGTATTTTTTGGAAGTTTATTTAAAGATTTGAAATCTTTATAGTCAAATTTGAGCTTTTTTGATATCTTCTTATAACTTTTTTTATAAGCTTTAAACCCAGATAAAATGAACCCTCCTAGATGTTTGTTGTCATCTACTATATCAATAGTTATAGCACTACCTACATCAATAATTATACCATTTTTGATATGACTACATACTAAAGCTCTATCTACTCCTAAACCTTTATATTTTGTTTTTAGTTTGATATATGGTGCTAGATCGATCGCTTTTGGGTATTTTTTTTGAAATATTTTAGTTGCTTTTTTATTGACACTTATAAAATATATTTTTTTATCAATCTTTGGTAGGTTAGAACTATTTTTAATATCTACTACAAAAGAGTTATCATCTACCAAAAAAGAAAATGTTGAATTTCCTATATCACACAATACCATAACTAAAATA
The DNA here is from genome assembly GCA_913054415.1 of uncultured Arcobacter sp. Taxonomy (GTDB): domain Bacteria; phylum Campylobacterota; class Campylobacteria; order Campylobacterales; family Arcobacteraceae; genus CAJXII01. The sequence goes on along the minus strand of CAJXII010000043.1, from coordinate 7,126 downwards.
TCTTATTTAAAATCTATATAATTTGTATCAAAATATAATCTATTATTAGTAGAAAATGTTTTGAGTTCATCATCAAGGTCTAGTTCATATACAGTAGATTTTGATAAGTTTGTATCAAGTTTGATTAGAAATCCTTGAGATTCTAAAGCATAGATATTTTTCTTACCAAATAGTGTCCATATTTTAGCAAATCTGAATTTTTTATTTGCCAGTTTTTCCAACATCAAATCAAATTTGATAATATCGCCATCTAGTGTAGCTATATATATGTATCCATCAATAGAACATATAGAGTTTATACTAAATTGTTTAATAGAAAACACACCATCTCCTAAAACCATAAGAGCATTAGGAGTAGCTGCTACGATAGTATCGTTGATATTTTGTAAAAAGATTATATTATTGATTTGACTTTGTGGGTCTATATTGATATTTCTAACTATAAGTTTTTTAGGTATATTTACAACTACAATATTTCCATCTAAAGATGGGTATAATGCTAGGTTATCTACAAAAATAGGGTTTGCTATTTTTATATCATTTAATATACTAGCAGATCGATATTTTCTAAGTATAAAACTTTTTGAAGAGATATCATATAATCCTATGCTATTATCTCTAAAGATTAAAGCTAGATTGTCCTTATGTAGTGAAGCTGCTATTACATTTTGTTCAAAATGCAATGTAGTTTGTTTTTGGTTTGTTTGGATTAAAAGTGTTTGATTTAGATCTGATGCTAAAATAGTGCCATTTATATCGTTTAAAAACTTATAATTTTTAGGAAGAGTTATCTTAGATATACCATCTATGGCAATAAATTTACCATTGGTTAATGTTGCTCCTGTGCTATTAAAAGTTTGGATAGTGCTATTTATATCTTTTGTATCAAACTCTTTAGTTTTTACATCTTTTGGTTCGTAGTATTGTTTACTAGAACAAGCAGATGTAAAGATTACAACAAATACTAAAATAGATAGTTTAATAATATATTTCATAGCAATTATTTAGATAATAAAAAATGTTGTAATTTTGCACTTGACTGAGCTACAGGAGAGTTAGCAGGTATAGTTTTTAAAGTATTTTTTGCTTTTGAATACTCTTTATTTAGTGCTTGTATCAAAGCTAGTTCAAATGTAGCATAATCCTCAAGTAAAAAATCTTGATTTAGTCTTAGTTTCTCGATTTTTGCTATATCATTATTTTCCAAAGCCACACTATATTGTGCCAACTCTTTTATATATTTTATATTAACATTTACAGATTTACCTGTTTTTGCACTATTGATATATTGTGCTAGTTGTAATAATTTTAGATTTTTATCTTTTAAGATAGCTTTTGCTTTTGCATCATTTGGATTTTCTAATAGTGTATTAAAAGCATTATTCGCTTCCATATTGTTTTTAGTAACTATATAGTTTTTGATTTGTAATCCCAAAAGTGATATGATAACTATTACACCTATACCAATAATAGCTATCTTATATTTTTTCCAAAATTTTTCAACTTTAAAAAAACTTTCAAAAAATTTCTCTTCAGTTGAGATCCCATCTTTTATCAAATCAACATTTTCTTTTAAACTCATTTTTTATGTTCCTTTTGTTTATAAATTATCCGTAGAGTAATAATACTCCTTAATGATACTATTATTTAGTTTAAGATATAATAAACGACTCAAAAAAGAACAAATTTCATAATAAAAGGATAGGGTAGTGTATAAATATTTATTAGCTATGGTGTTGGTATTGTCTTTAAATCTATTTGGACAAGATAATAATACTCCAACAAGATATGAGTCATTGGCAAAACTTCAAAAAGTAATAGGAGCAGTTGAACAGATATATGTAGATCCTTTGAAGTTAAACCAGATCGTAAATAAAGCGATCAAAGGTTTGATGGGTGAGTTAGATGCTCACTCTTCTTTTATGGATAAAAAATATTACAAAGAGTTTAAGATTCAAATGAAAGGTGAATTTGGTGGATTAGGTATTGTAGTTGGGATGAAAGATGGTGCTTTAACTGTTATTTCACCTATAGATGATACACCTGCTAAAAAAGCTGGGATTAAATCTGGAGATATAATATTAAAAATAGATGATAAATCTACTTTAAAAATGACTCTAAATGATGCAGTATCTTTAATGAGAGGGAAAAAGGGAACTCCTATAGTATTAACTGTAGTAAGAAAAGGGGAGCAAAAACCACTTAAGATTAAGATAATAAGAGGGATTATTAAAGTTAAATCTGTTACATCAAAAACTATGGGAGATATTTTATATATCAGAATATCATCATTTGATAATAAAGTAGCAAAAGAGTTAAAAGCTATACTAAAAAAACATAAAAAATCAAAAGGGATTATCTTAGATCTTAGAAATAACCCAGGTGGTTCATTAGATCAAGCTATCAAAACTGTAGATATGTTTGTAGATAAAGGTATTATAGTATCGCAAAAAGGAAGAGATAAAGCAGAAAACAAAGTTTATAAAGCTAAAAAACAAACAACTATGACAAAAGTTCCTATGGTTGTATTGGTAAATGGTGGAAGTGCTAGTGCTAGTGAGATTGTAAGTGGTGCATTACAAGATCTAAAAAGAGCAGTTTTAATCGGTGAGAAAACATTTGGAAAAGGATCTGTGCAAGTTGTATTACCACTAAATGATCAAAATACAGAATCTATAAAAATTACAATAGCAAGATATTACTTACCAAGTGGAAGAACAATTCAAGCAAAAGGTGTAACTCCAGATATTATTGCATATCCTGGAAAAGTGCCAACAAAAGAGAATGATAGCTTTAGTATCAAAGAGAAAGATTTGAAAAAACATCTAAAAGTTGAATTAGCAAAAGTTGATAAAAAGAAAAAACATAAAAAAGCTAACAAAATATCTAAGAAAAATATTATCACACCAGAAGATCTAAATAATGACAATCAACTAAAAGTTGCAAGTGATATTTTAAAAGCTTTGATTTTAACACATAAATAGGAGAGTATTGATGAAAAAAACTAATTTATTATACGAGGGAAAAGCAAAAAAGATTTGGGAGACTGAAGATCAAAATCTTTTGATATCTGAATTTAAAGACTCTCTTACAGCATTTAATGGTGAGAAAAAATCAAGTGAAGCTGGAAAAGGTGCATTAAATAACAAAATTTCAACTGAGCTTTTTAAACTTTTGGCATCAAATGGTATCCCTACACATTTTGTAGAGATGATAGATGATAACAATATGCTTCATAAAAGATGTGATGTGATTCTAATAGAAGTAATTGTAAGAAATATTGCAACAGGAAGTTTATCTAAAAATCTAGGAATAGAAGATGGAACGGTCCTGCCTTTTACTCTAGTAGAGTTTGATTATAAAAATGATGAGTTAGGTGATCCAAAACTAAATGATCAACATGCTTTAATCTTAGGATTGGTAGATTATCAAGATGAGTTAGATAAATTAAGAAGGATGGCAAGACAGATTAATGATATCTTAAAACCATACTTTTTTGATAAAGGTTTAAAACTTGTAGATTTTAAATTGGAGTTTGGAAAAGATATGGATGGTAATATTATCTTAATAGATGAGATTAGCCCTGATAACTGTAGATTTTGGGATATTCAATCTGGAGAAAAGATGGATAAAGATAGATTTAGACAAGGTTTAGGTGGTCTAAAAGTAGCTTATGAAAATGTATTAAAAAGAATAATGGAAAACTAAAGGAAGAAGATGAAAGCGATTATAAATATAGGATTAAAAAAAGGTGTTTTAGATAGTGCAGGTAAAGCTACACATCATACATTAGATACTGTTGGATTTAAAAATATTGTTCAAGATGTAAGAATTGGAAAACAAATAATTATGGAACTAAACTGTGCTACAAAAGATGAAGCACAAGAGCAAGTTGCAAAGATGTGTGAGCAATTGTTAGCAAATACAGTAATCGAAGATTACGATATATTAATAGAAGAGTAAAAAATGTTAGTAACAGTCCTACAATTTCCCGGAACAAATTGTGAGTATGACACAAAATATGCTTTTGAAAAACTAGGTGCAGAGGTAAAAATAGTTTGGTATAAAGATACTAATATAGATCCAAATACAAAACTTGTAGTGATACCTGGTGGGTTCTCTTATGGGGATTATTTACGAAGTGGAGCATTGGCAAAATTAGCACCTATTATGAAATCTATAAAAGAGTATGCCAACAATGGTGGTAATGTATTGGGTATATGTAATGGTTTTCAAATCTTAACAGAAACCAGATTACTTCCTGGTGCTTTAAAAAGAAATGACAATCTACATTTTATCTCAAAATACCATCATCTAAAAGTTGTAAATAATGATAATGTATTTCTTCAAGAGTTAAATAAAGGCGATATTATTAATATCCCTGTAGCACACCATGATGGAAGTTATTTTATAGATGATAAGGGACTTGAAGAGCTTAAAGCAAATGGACAAATTTTACTTCAGTATTGTGATGAAAATGGGGTAAATCAAGTATTAAATGGAAGTGTTGATCAAATAGCAGGAGTTTGCAATAAGCAAAAAAATGTATTTGGATTGATGCCTCATCCAGAAAGAGCAATAGAGACTCTTTTGGGTTGTGATGATGGTGTAAAAATGCTTCAAGGTTTTTTGAAATAATTATTTTATGATAATGGATATAAACTATGTATAAATTTTTTATATCTGTTATTTTTATCTTTTTTTATAATATTACTATATTAAATGCACAAGATATTAGTAGCAAAGAGCTATATATCAAATATCTTTCTTATCCTAAAATAGTATATACACAACAACGATTTAAAGTTAATATAGAAGCTATCATATTAACAAATCCAGATAAATATAATTCACTTATTACAACATTTGAGGGTGAAAAAAATATTATTATTTTAGACGATAATATTGTGTGGCAAAAACATCTTAATAACAGATATACTACACAGATACATTTTAAAGCACAAGATAAACAGTTTGTTTTACCAACTATAAAACTTTCTTTATATAATGATGAAGATGAGGTTAAATCTATAAGTTTACCACCTGTTGATATAATTTTTAGAAAAGTAGCTATTAAACAAGAGAGATTTTCAAAAATCATAGCAGATGATCTTATGGTAAAAAATGTAAAAGTTAGTCAATACGATAATAAAATGCTTATGGTTGTAGCAAATATACGAGCTAAAAATAGTAATCTTGAAGAGTTTCATATCAATACAATCGAAGATCAAGGGATCAAAGATATACAAGATGATGGAGAATTTCAGGAGATATTTTACTATATGATTGTCCCAAATCATCTAAAAAATATCAATTTTGATTATTATAATCCTACTACAGAGTCATTAACCAATGTGGTTTTACCTATCAATCTTGAAGAGGATCTAATAAGCACACAGTTTGATATCAATCCTCATGATAATGATTTTATATTTTATAAAAAGATGTTTTATTTGATGTTGTTTTTGATATTTTTATTGGTATTTGTAAGGACAAAATATAAATTATCACTTTTGTTAGCTTTGATTTTTCTAGTATTGTTGGGTTTATTGATGATACCAAATAAAACTATAAATCTAAAGCCAGGTATCAATGTATATGTTTTGCCTACTAAAACATCTACAATATTTAGGATCATAAAAAAAGATACAAAAGTGGAGATATTGTATCAAAATAAAAACTTTATAAAAGTATTATTTCCAAATAAAAATATAGGATGGATTAAAAAAGATGTTAGCAAGAGTTAAAATATTATGGACTATTGTTCAATTTTCATTTACAGTATCGATAGTTATTATTTTGATGTATATATTTAGAAAAAATTCAAGACCAATTAGAAGATCTTGGGCAGCTATGCAGATGAAACTTTTGGGTATAGAGCTAGAAATAGTAGGTAAAGTTGATGAGGAAGCAAATATGATTATGATGAATCATCAATCTTTACTTGATATTATTGTTATGGAGTATTTGCATACAAAAGATATAGCTTGGGTAGCAAAAGAAGAGATAGCAAAAATACCTTGGTTTGGGCATATTCTAAAAGCACCAAAGATGATAATTATTCAAAGGGAAAGTAAAAGTAGCTTAGTTAAACTTTTAAAAGAGTCAAAAGAGAAATATGAGCAAAATAGACCTATTGCTATTTTTCCTGAAGGAACACGAACAGATGGTAAAAAACTTAGAAAATTTAAAGTTGGAGCAAAACTTATTGCTGAAAAATTTGATTTTAAAGTTCAACCTGTAGTGCTTGTAGGCACAAGAGAGATTATGGATTCTCAAAATATGAAACAATCAAGTGGAAAAGTTAAAGTTATCTTTTTACCAAGTGTTGAAGCCAAAAAGAAAACAACTTGGTATGAAGATACCCATAAGCTTATGGGTGAGACTTTACAAGCTAATTTGAAATAGTTGATTTATATTTTCTAAAAAAATTATTCTTTAGATTTGCAGTCTCCTTCACTAATTAAAAAAATATTCATAAAATGGTATAACTATAATATCATTTATTTTTTTTGATTGATTATAAGTGATAATATATTTTTCAGCAACATCAAATGGCAATTTAACAAGCCCTTTAACTTCTCTTTTTGTATTCATTGTATTGAGTTCATAACATACTTGAATAGCAATAACTTTATTATCTTTTTTTACAATAAAATCACATTCAAAATTTTTATTATAAAAATGTATTTCAAAATTATTTTTTACTAATTCTGTATATACCAGATTTTCTAGAAGTTTACCACTATTGCTTGAAAAACTATAACTTAGAGATACAAAGCCATTATGAGACCACTGCACAACCTTCAAGATCTCTCCAATTCTAATTTTCAAGATTTTTAAAAATATTTCTCACGAATCATCATCTCAAATTTCATTTTAACCTTAATTCTAATTGAAATTGATCTATAATTCTCTATTTTTCTCATCTGATTCTAACGTTCTGTAATTTTATTTTCTTATGGGCAAATAGTTTTAGGTTAGCGGCTATACAAGTTATGGTAAAATTTAGGTCATTCCTGAGCAATCCTATAAACCTTGTAGTGGATTGTTTCATCTGTGTTTTTATTAAAGCAAATGAGTGTTCAACTTTTGCTCTTATTTTATGTTTATGTTTTTCATCTTC
>CAJXII010000042.1 GCA_913054415.1 uncultured Arcobacter sp. | reverse complement strand
ATATATATTTACAAATGATTGTTGCTTTTATCATCAAAAAATGACACATATTAAATCTATAATCAAAATTGATAAAACTATACACAATACAAATAAGAAAACTAGTGAAATGACAAAGAAAACAACATCATCATTTGCTATTGCTAATTTTGAAGATGATGCAAAATCTTTTCATAATATACAACTTAACCATTGGAAAGTGGAAACTATGCACTTTCATAAAGATAAATCACTTTATGAAGATTTACATACAGCTAATATTAATCCAATGACTATGACAATATTAAGAAGTATTGTAATAAATATTTTACATCTTAATAAAGTAAAATCTATAAAAAATCAACTACTTGAAAATAAATGGGATTTAGATAGTACTTTATCTCTTTTTTTAGGGATTAGTTTTTAGTGGATTGGGCTACATCAAATGCTTTGACTTGAGAACTATTAAGATCAAAAATAAGCGAAGCACTAAGATTTATATCATCTACATTGATACTATAATCACACTCTATTAGTGTAGATACATTTTTATCATCTATAAACCCAAATTTATCTTTGATATTTAAAATATTTGTATCATTTGTTTGATATATATATTGATCTATAACTTGATCAACTTCCCTTTGATTTGTATATTTATGATTATTAACAATTTGAAAAAACTCATAACTAAACCCTACATTGTTTAAAAAATCACTATTTGACCTTATATCTTTAGGTAGATGATTTAAATTAAACTCTTTTGGGGTATATTCACTTATATTCAATAATATATCTACATTATTAAAATTAAATGGCAATACACTAGTTTGTGCCAAAATATCATCAATATTATCTTTATTTTTTTGTAAAAATCTAGGTATCTCTTGATTGATATTTTCAATAGTCACTAGCACTTGAGATATAGATTTATCAAATGAAGCACTTTTGATAAGTTTTTGAGAATCATCCATATTTTTCAAAATCAAAACAGACAATATTGATATAAATAAAAGAGTGATCAGTAAAACTATACTTTTTTTCATATTTTATTGAAAATTCATACTAAATATAGGCAACAACATAGCTACAACAATGACACCAATAATAGCACCAATGATCAACATAAACATAGGCTCAAGCAACGATAGAAATAGTGTGATTTTATCATTGTTTGTTTGTGAATATAACTCTGATAGATTTTGTAATATTTTGCTTAATTGACTTGTCTCTTCCCCAATAGCAATAGCCTGTATAAAAGCAATATCAACTTTATAAATAGTGCTTCTTTCTAAAATTTTTGATAACTTTTCACCCTCAACTACTTTACTACTAGCCTCTTCAAAAAGTTTTTTAAATACACTATTTTTTAAGATATTTGATCCTAGCTTAAAAGATTGAACTACAGGCACACCAGATTTAATAAGTATAGAGTTCATATATGCAAATCTACTTAACTCACCTAACTCTATCAATGAACCAATAAATGGTATTCTTAATAAAAATCTATCAATCTTATATTTAAAACTATATGATTTTTTCATCAAATATATAAATAAAGAGATTATAGCAAATATAGATATTAAAATAAGATTCCAATTATTTTGCACAAAATTACCAGCAGTTATTACAATAGTGGTAATAGTAGGTAGTGCTTGATCATATTGTTCAAAAATAGCTGTAATTTTAGGCACAATAAAACTTAGCATAAATCCAACCATAAAAAATGATACTACAAGTATAAATATAGGATATGCCATAGCTGAACTTATCTGTTTATTTAATCTATCTTGCTCTTTGAGATAGTTAGCCAATTCTATTAAAACATCTTGCAACATCCCACCATCTTCACTTATTTTGATAGATTGTAGATAAAACTCAGGAAGTTGCACCACTTTTTGCATATCTAAACTTGTATAAAAGTTTTTACCCTCATCCAAAAAATCTATAATTGCACTAAAAAAATGTTTTAGTTTTCTATCATTTTTATATCTTTCATTTATAAGTTTAATAGCATTTAAAAGTGAGATTCCAGATTGCAAATATATACTAAGATCCCTACTTATTGTAGCTAATGCTTGTGGTTTGATTTTGTGTCTATTTTGAAATGGAAGTTTGTTTAAAAAATTAAAACTATCCTCTTGCAAAGATATTACGATAATCTTTTGAGATTTAAGTTTAAATTTTGCCTCTTGTAAAGATGAAGCTTCTATTTTAGATTTGATTTTTTTACCAGTTTTATCAAAACCTTTATATTTAAAAAGCATCTTTTACCTCAGCTATCTTATCATCAAAATACAATGGCACATCACTTAGATACTTAATATATGTAGGTTTATCGTGAATATTATCAAATATATAAACTCCATCTTCACCTAGATTGACTATCATTTGTGAACTATCTCCTCTTTTATTGATATGATACTCAAAACAGATCTCATATCTTTGAAGTTGCTCAAGTTCAAGATCTTTATACTCTATTTGTTCTAAATTTTTTGAATACTTATATACCTCAGGAGCTGTTTTAAAAAGATTTTCAATCATATCTTTTTGTAAAATTCCATCTACAAATATCATACATTTAGCCCTATCATCTGTGCATTTTAATTCTACTTTATCATCAAAATCATATTTTAAAAGTGTTTGTTTTAGATTTGTTAAACTAATCTTATCTAAGTTTGTTTTATTAAAATTAATATTTGATATAGCAAAATAATATATAATTCCTACAAGAACTACAACTATTACAAGTTCAAAAAGGGTAAATGCAGGTTTATTTTTGCCCACATTTTGAGTAGTATATATCATCACCACCACCCTCTTTTTTATCTGCTCCTAGTGATAATATATCAAAACTATCTGCATTTTTAGTATAGATATATGGTTGTCCCCAAGAATCTTTTGGTAACTTATCATCTTCAAAAAAATGTTTTTGAACTAAAACATTTAGCCCCTCTTCTGTGCTTGGATAAGATGAATTATTGATTTTATACATTTTTAAAGCATCAGATATACTTTTCATCTGAACACAAGTAAGTTTTTGTTTTGCTTCTTCACCTTTACCTGTCAAACTTGGCAAAACAAATGAAGCCAATAAACCTAATATGATAATTACAACCATAAGCTCCATAAGTGTAAAAGCTTTTTTATTTCTTCTTTTTTGATTATTGATTTTTACTTTCATTGTTACCCCATTGAATATATTTTGATAAATTTACTCGAGATTATACTATAATTATGCTAAAATTCTAAATGAATTTTTTTAAAATTATATCAACAACTATATTTTTATGTGCATTTATATATTTTGAGTATTTTGGTTTATCATCTAAACTTATCAATACTATATTTGCTTTAAGTGGATTTTATCTACTTTTTAGTGTCGATAAAAAAGAGCTTTTTTATATAGGTTTTTTGACATCAATCGTATGGTTTTGGTGGATAGCTTATAGTTTTATATATTATGATTTAAGCTATTTGATCCCTTTGGTTATCATAGGTATTGGACTTATTTATGCTATTCTTTTTTATTTTATAGGTTTATTTGATAATCTATATTATAAACTTTTTTATATATTTGCTTTAAGTTTTATCTGCCCTTTTGGGTTTAATTGGTTTGAGTTAAAACTCTTATTTGTAAATAGCTATATAGGTATTACAAATCTTGATTTTGCTTTAGTTTTAATATCTATTGTTATACTTAAATCTTTTACATATACCAAACGATATTTAGTAATTATCCCTTTGATTTTTACACTTTCTTATAAAAATCATACTATTAATTCTCCAGATCTTAAAATCAAACTAGCAAATATCAATATCGCCCAAGATATAAAATGGCAAAAACATAAACTACAACAAATAATCCAAATAAATTTAGATGCTATCAATCAAGCTATAAGTGAAAAATATGATCTAGTAGTGCTACCTGAGACAACTTTACCTATGGTGCTTAATCAAAATAGAGAGCTTGTAAATATACTAAAACAAAAAGCCAAATCTATTGATATTATCATAGGTAGTTTATATTTTAAATCAAATCAATACCAAAATGCAAGTTATTTTTTTACAAAAGACAAACTACAAATCGCTACAAAAGTTGTGCTAATACCTTTTGGTGAAGCTGTGCCACTACCTGAAAAAATTCGTGATTTTATAAATAACACTTTTTACGATGGTGCCAAAGATTATATCCCTGCTTTAAAACCTACAGATTTTACAATCAAAGGGATAAAATTCAGAAATGCTATCTGTTATGAAGCAACTACTGATAAAATTTTTGAAAATCTTGATACAAAATATATGATTGCTATATCAAACAATGCTTGGTTTGTCCCATCTATTCAACCAACTCTACAAAAACTACTACTAAAATATTATAGTAAAAAATATAATATAATGATATTTAGTGTAAATAATATGAGTGCAAACTATATTATCAAATAGGATAACTATGGGTGTAAAAATATATATTCAAAAAAAAGATATACCAACAAAATATCAAAAATATAACTTAATAGCTACTAAAGATGGTGTAAGTGATACAGTTTATCTATTGGGGAAAAAATATGTGCTTAAAATATTTGATAATCAAAACACACAAACTATTACCAATGAACAATATCTTTTAAAACTAATAAAAAATCTAAAAACTACCCAAATAAAAGATATATTTAAAATCAAAAACAAACAAGCTATTATCTACACACAAATCAAGGGTAAAAGTATTATAAACCCACAAAAAAACCATATCAAACAAATAGCAAAATTTTTAAGACAATTTCATCATCTTACACAAAATAAAACTATCTCGAATAAAAGATTATTTACAAAAAAACAACTTAATAAACTTATAAAAAAAACATCATCTAAGCAGTTACTAAAACATTGGAAACAGCTAGATATAAAACTTCACAACGACGGTATTATTCACGGTGATCTATTTTGTGATAATGTAAAATTTAAAAATGATATTTTAAGTGGTGTTTTTGATTTTAGTGAAGCTAACAATTCAGATTTTATATTTGATCTAGCAGTTGTTACTATCTCTTGGTGTTTTGATAAAATAAAACTAAATAAGAAAAAAACCAAATTGTTACTAAAAACTTACGGCTTAAAAATAAAATTTAAACTTTTTAAAGAGTATATAAAATATGCTTTGGTATATTATGCCACCACTAGATATCTTGATAATAGAGATTATAAAATATTACTAAAAAGGTTAGAAAATTTATGAATTTCACACATGGAGGCGATATAGAAAGCTTTGCTAAACTTATCAACACTAAACCCAAAAATATTATAGACCTCTCATCTAATATAAATTTTTTAAAACCAAATATATCTATTAATATAGATGATACAAATATCTCTTTTTACAAAAACTACACAGATTTTTATAAAAAATTATCAAAATTTTATGGTATTAAACGATCCAATTTAATATTATCAAATGGAGCAAGTAGTGGTATATTTTCACTTTTTACATCTTTAAAATCAACAATAACAACTTGTGCTATATATTCACCAGCTTATTTAGAGTATAAAAAAGCAGCAAATGTGTTTGGTTACACTATACACACTATAAATAGATTTGATAATATATACCAAAATATACCTCACAACTCATTAGTAATATTTGTAAATCCATCTACTCCTGATGGGAAATACTATAAACTAGACAAACTATTTAAAATATGGCAAAAAGCAGATGCTACAGTTATTATAGATGAATCATTTTTAGAATTTAGTAATAAACCTAGTATGATTAAATTTATAAAATCCTACAAAAAATTATATATTATAAAATCTATGACTAAAATATATAGTTGTGCTGGAGTAAGAGTAGCAGCTATAATATCAAATAAAACTAATATTAAAAAACTAAAACAAACTCAACCTCAATGGATATTATCAAGTTATGATATAACTTATATACAAGAGGCTATTAAAGATAAACAATTTTTAAAAAATAGCTATAAACAAACTAGAAGTAATAAAAAATATCTTATTAAACATATACAAAATTTACCAATTATAAAAAAAATATATCCAAGTGATGCAAATTTTGTTATGATAAAATTAAAAAATATTAGTGCTGATGTTTTACAAAAAAAACTTCAACCATATAAGATTATGGTAAGAGATTGTTTTAATTTTGATACTTTAGATAATAGATTTATAAGAGTTGCTATCAAAGATAAAAAATCTATTCAAAGATTTATAGAAGCGATATATGATATTAAATACTAAAATCACATTTATAGCATATTTAACCGATATGATTTTTGCTGAATTTAAATATATCAAACATCCTGTAGTTTTTATGGGAGATTATATCAAATGGTTTGAGAAACATTTTTACCAAAACAATATTAAAAATGGTATATATTTAACTATATCACTTATAACAATAGTTTTTACTTTAGTATATATTTTACTAAGTTTTATCTCAAATGATTATATGTTGGGTTTGATTGCATCTACAGGGATAGCCTCAAAGATGTTATATCAAAGTGTAAATGATATTATTTTAAATCCACAAAATATAAAATATCTAGTAAGTAGAGATACACAAAATCTATCACAAAGCGATATAAATAAAGCAGCTATTGAAACCTATGCTGAAAATCTAAGTGATGCCGTAATCGCTCCTATATTTTATCTTTTGATCTTTGGATTGTATGGATTATTTATATACAAAGCTATAAACACACTTGATTCTATGGTGGGGTATAGAAATAACAGATATGAAAAGTTTGGTAAATTCTCTGCTAGAGTTGATGATATAGCCAATTTCATACCAGCTAGAATCACTACTATTTTGATATGCATCTTATATCTTGACCTAAAAGCGATAAAAAAAAGTTTTTATTATGGTAAAAAACATAAATCTATCAATGCTGGTTATCCAATATCAGCTATGGCATTGGTATTGAATATTAGCTTGGGTGGAGATACTTCATATTTTGGTAAAATTGAGAATAAACCATATTTTGGAGAGGGAAGAAAAGATATTACAACTACTGATATTTTTCAAGCATTACAATTTAAGCGACGATTTGATATATTGATTATATCAATTTTAAGTCTAGGATTTTTTATATGACCAAAAATAGTATCTTTTGTAAAGTGTTTTGGATCACTTTACTTTTTAAGCAAAACAAATGGCATAAACACGGAGTCTTGGGACATACTCTAAAAGTTTTATATGGTGTTTTAAAAGCAAAAGATTATAAATATATCGCTGTTGCTATTTTGCACGATATCGGTAAACCTTTTGTTGCTTATCAAGATGAGGAGGATATACTCGTAGGTGAATACTCTTTTACAGATCATGAAGAGAAAAGCTATGAGATTGTGAAAAATTGGTTTTTTCTAAGTCAATGGACAAAAAATCTAATTAGATACCACTATATCATAAGGGATATAAAAAACTCAAAACGAAAAGGGCTAACTAAAAGATTAGCAAGACTTGAAAAGTCGTGGGCAACTTTAGATAAAGATTTTATCAAAGATCTTGAAAAATTTTTAATCTATGATGATTATGGAAAACAATAATTAAGTAAATATTAATGATATATGCATTAATATTTGTACATATATTTAAATAAGGATTATTATGCGAACACAAACATTTTCGTATGCAAGACAAAATTTGGCATCTACTATGGATATTGTTGTCGATAATCATACACCTATGACTATTACTAGACAAAATAAAGAACCAGTTGTAATGATGTCACTTAAAGATTATCAATCTATACAAGAAACTTCATATCTGATGCAAAGTGCAAACAATGCAAATAGAATCAATAGTGCAATAGCTGAACTTGAAGCTGGACTTGGAACTACAAAAAAGTTAATTGAAAAATGAATTTAGTTTTTGCTACCAATGCTTGGGAGGACTATATTTACTGGCAACAAAATGATAAAAAAATATTGAAACGGATAAATCTTTTAATCAAAGAGATAAAAAGAGAACCATTTAAAGGTATAGGTGAACCAGAGCCTTTAAAATACAATTGGAGTGGTTATTGGTCAAGACGAATTACTCTAGAGCATAGATTGGTTTATAAAGTTACTGATAATTCAATTTTAATTGCACAATGTAGATATCATTATTAGAATATACAAAAGAGTATTTTGCTCAACTAAACAATAGTTTAAAATATATTAATACTATCTTTTTATATAAATTTATATATAATACGAAAAAATTAAAAAGGATAGTTATGTTAGAAAATATCACAGGTGATGTAGATTTTATAGAAAATCTAAGAGGTAAGAGTGCTACTTTTATATTAGCTTTATCAAATACAAAAACTTATGAAATAGAAGGGATTACTCAAGCTGGAATACCTGGTATGATACATCTAACTCCTACACTAGATAGTGAATTTGTTACTACAGGGACAGTAAGAAGCTTGGTAAATATAGCAGAAACTCCAAAAGGTGTGCCAACTCCAGCACTTATAACTCGTGCAGTTCATCTTTTACATCCATTTAAAAATATCCAATTATTAAATCTAGGATTAGAAGTAGAACCAAAAGTTGATTATTTTAAAATATATAATTTTAGTATAAAACCTAGTGATTCTATAGACAAAGGTGCTAATATAGATGCAAATGCTATATTTCAAAAAGGTCTAAAATTTGGGCAAGATTATCAATGTAGTGATGATTATATTATTTTAGGTGAATCTGTGCCAAGTGGAACTACAACTGCTACTGCTACTGCTGTTGCTTTAGGATATGATTGTAAAGATAAATTCTCTAGTAGCTTTAAAGATGTTCCAAATAATATAAGGGAAACAACTATACAAAAAGCACTTCAAAATATTACAAAAGAGGATGACCTTTTTGCTATATTATCAAAAGTAAGTGATAATATGCAAATTTTCGTAGCTGGATTTATTTTGGGTCTAAATAATAAAATCCCACTTATTTTAGCTGGTGGAACTCAGATGGCTTCTGTATTGTTAATAGTCAATAAGATTTTAGAAGTTATGCAAGGGGAACTTAATACATCAAATCTTGCTTTAGCTACAACATTATGGGTAGTCAAAGATCAAAACAGTGATATTAAAGGATTACTTGAGTTATTAGATTTTAATATCAATAGTTACAATAGTGATTTTTCATTTGATTCATCAAATCATCCAGCTTTAAAACTTTATGATGAAGGTGAAGCAAAAGAGGGAGTTGGTGCTGGTGCTGCTTTGGTATATGGGATGTTAAATGGTCTTACAACAGAGCAAATCACAAAACAAGTAGAGAGTTTTCTACTTTAGATGAAAATATTATATTTTGGTGGACAAAAATCTGGTAAATCCAAATTAGCTGAGGATCATATTTTAAATATATCAACACAAAAGCCATATTATATAGCAACTTACGATAATAGCTTCGATGATGATCAGATGAAACAAAAAATCAAAAATCATCATCTTCAAAGAGGCGATAAATTTATCACTATTGAAGAAACTACCAATTTACAAGATATAATCAAGCCAAACAATAACTATCTTATAGATTGTATCTCTATGTGGATACTAAATAATATAGATAAACCAATAGAGTTTTTCTTAGATACTATTGATATTTTAGCTACTAAAAATAGTGATATTGTATTTGTATTAAATGATGTTAATAGTGGTGTAATACCAATAGATCAAATAAGTAGAAAATTTGTGGATTATACAGGAATGATAGGGCAAAAAATAGCCTCTATATCAAATGAAGTGTATGAAGTAAAATTTGGCTTAAAAGTAAGATTAAAATAATGCAAAATATAATCAATGGGATCAAATATGGTATATCATATTTTACTGTTTTGCCCATCAAAGTTCCATATTTTGAAGCAAATAAAGAGTTTTATCGTGGTGTTTTATTTTCACTACCTATTGTGGGATCTATTTTAGCACTTATTGTTATATTACTATTCTTATTTATTCCTATGCCAATATTATATAAATCTATTTTAGTTGCTATACTATACCCTTTTTTATATGGTTTTTTACATCTTGAAGCAGTAGCTGATACAATAGATGCGATTTTTGCTTCTTATAGCAACAAAGATATTTATCAAATCATAAAAGAGCCACAAATAGGATCTATCGGTGCTATTGGTGTATTTTGTTTTATATTGCTTAAAATTATAGCTATTGGGTTTTTATTATATTATCATCACTTTTTAGCTATTTTTATAGCTTTTATTTTTAGTAGATACTCTGTATTGTTTGCTTTAGATTTTGATTATCACAAAGATAGCACATTTATTAATTCCTTGAAAAATTCATATCAACTCAAAGCACAATATAAAATAATTTTTTTTCCAATATATTTTTTCACTAGAATAATCTTAGAAAAACTTCAAAAAAGATTAGGCTTCCTCAATGGCGATACACTAGGATTTAGTATAGAACTACAAGAGATTATCTATCTTAATATTGCTATATTTATTTTAAGCTATTAGTAATTTTAATAAAATTATGTTATAATAACGAAATAATATTAACAATAGGCTCTAATATATGAAAATTAAAA